>JBGUVZ010000514.1:0-11528 GCA_045220685.1 Oscillospiraceae bacterium
GCCTATGCGTGGGGACGCATATTTGAAATTAAAGGGGAAGCACCGGAACTCAGCCGCAACATGGCGGGCAGATGGTACGGTGAAAACAGAGATTCGCACGCTTATTCATACGGCTGTGAAGCAAGACCGGGTTCTGTAAAATGCTTTGACAGATACAATAACTACACCGGACATGTTTCAGTTGTTGAATCTGTTTCGGAAGACGGAAAAGATCTTATCATTTCCGAATCACAGTACGGCGGCGCTCTGTTTAAAAGCTACGAGGAAATGTCTGATGCCACCTGGGAAAGCAGAGGCTACAGACTTCTTGGATATATTTATCCGGATGACACCGAAGGCAGATTCTACGGAGATGCTTTCAGAATAAAGTCCGGTTTTACAGAAGATTTTCTTACACGCACCGACGAAGCAGAGCCTGATGTAAATGAAAGAAATGCTTCCGATGTACGTCAGAATTTCAGATTTGAACCTCTTGAAGACGGAAATTACAGAATCTGTTCAGTTTATTCAGATCTTGTTCTTACAAAAACAGAAGAGGGCGTTTTCTTCCTGGAAAATGATTTTTCGGAAAACACCGAATGGAGCATCCTCACCGAGATCAACGACCTTTATACTATATGTGATCCTGCAGACACAAATCAGGTACTCACATTCTCAGACGGAAAAGCATCTGTTGAAGAATACGAAGCACTTGACGATCAGTTCTGGGATCTGAAAAGGATCACCGGCGACACAGCATTAAACACTTCCGAAAGAAACATAGTATTCTCACTCGACTGTACTGCAGCAAGAACTGAATATTATACTGATGAATTTCTTGATCTTTCCGGAATCAAGTTTTTCTTAAACAACCGTGAGATCGCAAATGTTGACACAGCCAAACTTACAGCATTATATGATTTCACAACACCGGGAATACAGACTGTTACGGTCGTTTACGGATATTCAAGTATTTCATTCGACGTTACAGTAACTGAGCCTGAGGAAGGCGAAGAAGTTGTAAGAAACAGCGAATTCAGAGACAGTCTGACAAACTTCATCTTACTTTCACCTGAAGTTGAATTCACAAATGATTTCGACGTAAACAGTGACGGAGTTATTAATTCTCTCGACCTGATATTATTCACCTGATTGCTCATTACTCATGGCAAATATTACGCCATATAGAAGATCTCCAATAAACCAGAAGGGCTGCACCGATAATTTTCGATGCAGCCTTTCTGGTTGTATATAAAGCTGATTAAATCAGCTTTGGGGCACGGGGGCGAAGCCCCGTAAAACCACAAACAGGGAATCCGGTGAAACCGGATTCCCTGATCAATAATTAATTCGATTTTACTTTCTCTTCAACAAGAGCCATTGTCTTGTAGATCCTGTTATAGTCCTCTTCATAAAGAGGAAATTTATCAGAATCTGAAATACATGTAAGAACATATGAACGACCATTGCCTAACATATATGCAGAAAGCGCTGAAAATGTTCTGTTTCCGCTGTCGAGTGAAAGACCGTAGTCAAAACGGACAACATGAACTGTAGTACCGCTTATCTCTTCATCTCTTTCTTCTCTTATATTGAATGAATCGGTTATGTTTTCATATTTTCTGACAGCGTTGTACGCATAATTTACAACGTCGTTATCGACTTTTTCAGATGTGAGAAAAACCTGTGCGCCGTATTCGGTGCCGTCATCTGTTTTTCTTTCGTCCTTTACGTATTTTATAATATCCTGATCGTCAGTCTTTACATAATCTTCAGGAACGAAAACGGAAACACCCGGAATGGATGCGTTCTCGATTATCTTCATTCCCTCTCGGATCTTCGCGTATTCAGTCTCGTTATTCTTTTTGATAACTACAAAGTAGAGACCTGCAAGCACTCCGATCACCAGAACAGCAATGACTGAAAAAATACAGGCAACTTTCTTTTTACTCAAATTCTGTTCTTCCTTCAATAAAAAATTAAAATGAGTAAGCCTGTAAGCCGGGTTCTGTCGTGTACGGTAATTTATCTAGGACCTGCGTCGCCGCAGGCCTCAAGCCGTCATTACAGACTGTCCACCGAGCAGATGTTAAGACAGGCTGTACCAATAGACGTTGCATCGGACAGGGTTTACATAGCAGTACAGTCTCCTGCACTCTGGTGAGCTCTTACCTCGCCTTTCCACCCTTACCGGAAAACCGGCGGTATATCTCTGTTGCACTGGCCCTGGAGTCGCCTCCGGCTGCTGTTAGCAGTTGCCCCGCTCTGTGATGCCCGGACTTTCCTCATGACCTGAAGCGATCATGCTACCGTACAGCTTACTCATCTATTCTATTTTACACATTTGCAGGGCGGGTGTCAAGTAAAATTTTCGTTTCTCCGGATATACATATCGTGTACATAATGTATAGTTAACTGTCACCCAAAAGCGGATTTCCGGAAGTTATAAAAAAACATATGTACGTGGCACGGAAACAGCTCTATTTAATTCCTTGATTTCCCTTAAAATCCAATCATGCAAGTTGAGAACTCCCGACTTGCAAAATTTTGTAACCGATTTGTAATCTTTAATCTGCAAACATCGGATTTAATTGATTAAACTGCTCAGGTGCTCTGAATCCCGTATCTGCGTACATTTGCAACACTGATATAATTTTCCTGCAACTTGCCTGAAACGGATTTTCTAAAATCTGACAGAAAAATTTCATGTTTTTCAATTTTTTTCTGATTTTTCACTTGATTTTTTCACAGAGATATTTTATAATTATTTTCGTGAGTGATTCAGAGAAAAATCACTTGTTGAACAAGTTAAATTTTTTTAGGAGGATTTTCTAAAATGGCTATCAAAAATGAATACTTAAAGAACTTACTCGATAAGGTTGCAGCTCGTAACGCTAACGAACCTGAATTCCTTCAGGCTGTTACAGAAGTTTTCGAAACTCTCGAACCAGTTGCTGACAAGAGACAGGATCTCATCGACGCAGGCGTTTTCGACAGAATCGTTGAACCAGAAAGACAGATCATCTTCAGAGTACCGTGGGTTGATGACAACGGCAAGGTACAGGTAAACCGTGGTTTCAGAATCCAGTTCAACTCTGCAATCGGACCTTACAAGGGCGGTCTCAGACTTCACCCTTCAGTAAACATCAGCATCCTTAAGTTCCTCGGCTTTGAACAGATCCTCAAGAACTCACTTACAACACTTCCTATGGGCGGCGGTAAAGGTGGTTCTGACTTCGATCCTAAGGGCAAGTCAGACGCTGAAGTTATGCGTTTCTGCCAGAGCTTCATGACAGAACTCTGCAAGCACATCGGTGCTGACACAGACGTTCCTGCTGGTGACATCGGTACAGGCGCAAGAGAAATCGGTTATATGTACGGCCAGTACAAGAGAATCAGAAACGAATTCACAGGTGTTCTCACAGGTAAGGGCTTACAGTGGGGCGGCTCACTCGCAAGAACAGAAGCTACAGGTTACGGTCTCTGCTACTTCACAGACTGCATGCTCGCTGCTAACGGCAAGTCATTCAAGGGCCAGACAGTTGCTATCTCAGGTTCAGGTAACGTTGCTATCTACGCTACAGAAAAGGCTACACAGCTCGGCGCTAAGGTAGTTACAGTTTCTGACTCAAACGGCTACGTTTACGATCCAGACGGAATCGATCTTGATCTTCTCAAGCAGCTCAAGGAAGTTGAAAGAGCAAGACTTACAGAATACACAAAGAGAACATCACACAAGAACGCTGAATACCACGAAGGCAGCGTATGGACACTCAAGTCAAATGCTGGTCTCATCAAGATAGACATCGCTCTCCCATGCGCTACACAGAACGAAATCAACGGCGAAGGCGCTAAGAACATCGTTGCTGCTGGTGCATACGCAGTAGCTGAAGGTGCTAACATGCCTTCAAACCCAGACGCTATCAACACATACCTCGGCAACAAGATCCTCTACGGTCCGGCTAAGGCTGCTAACGCAGGCGGCGTTTCAGTTTCAGGTCTCGAAATGAGCCAGAACAGCGAAAGACTTTCATGGACATTTGAAGAAGTTGACAAGAAGCTCAAGGACATCATGACAAACATCTTCAATAACTGCAACAACACAGCTAAGGAATACGGCATGGAAGGCAACTACATGGCTGGTGCTAACATCGCAGGCTTCCTCAAGGTTGCTGAAGCTATGAAGGCTCAGGGCGTTTGCTAATTACCTTTTAATAAAAACACTTATACAGACAGTATAAACTCATAGAAGCAGGGTGCTTTCGGAAATTTCGAAAGCACCCTGTTTTTTTACTCGTAACCGAGCAGTTGGCTAAGGATATATAATTATTGCCGCCCGTTGGGCGGCAATAACCTTTTTAGCAGCAACAGCAGTACCACATTTTTCGTGCGATACTGCTGCTAATAAGACTATAATTTATTTCAGTTCTTCAAGAGTTCTGCCTTCAGTCTGGCAAGGGCATCTGATGAAACACCGGAATACAGAGTGATCTTATCATCCGGTTCATTGGATAAAAGCATGTTCTTCGCCATTTGCAGCCTGGCATTCGTTTCACCTATAGCCAGTCCTCTGGTTTCACCAAGAGCAATACCCTCATTAAGTATCCTTCTTGCTTCAGTTTCTATTACAGGTCCGCGCATGATTTCATCAACTCCTTTTTTTACTTTGCTGTACTTTCTGGCAAGGGCATCTGTCACTTTTCTCAGAAGCTCCGCTATTGTCTTTGCTTCAAACGGATCCAGTTCTCCCGATACTGCCAGACTTCTCAGCTTATCTGCTACATACCGTATCTCGTCCAGAAGCTTCTTTAGTTCTTCAGGATCTTTGTTGCATCTTTCAAACTTGTTTCTGAAATTAAACAGATAAAACGGAATCATCAGATACAGCTTCTTTTCAAACAGTTCTTCTGCTGTATAATCTCTCATCCTGATGACCGGTACTGTATAACTCACCTTCCGGTCACCGGGCACCCTAATCGTTACTTCCATTTCACGAGGGATCGTTCCTCTGTTTTTCAAATACAGAACCGCTGTGTGCGGAAATGTAACTTCAATCTCGGTTTTTCCGAGTTTTCTCTGATCAAGAGCTATCTGTGCGTCATATTCGAACAGCCGTATCAGCATACTGCTGCTGTACTCACCGCTCTCGCATTCCAGATGATAATTCTTTTCCGTATCATCTTCACCGATTACCGTAAAGCAGGTATCTGTTATTCTCTTGTCAGTTGCTTCATCCGTTCTGGTAATTATATGCTCATTCGGATGAAATACTATCTTTTCATTGCCTTTGTAATGTTCACCACACGCTTCATTGATAAACGGCAGTACAAACCGGCTGCAGTCATTGATTATTGAACGCAGTACGTTATCATAAATATCGGACATTCTTCTCTCCTTAGTATAGCATATCCGGATTCACTATACAACGATTGTATTTACCATGGCAATTACATGGTAGCATATTTCTGCCCGATTGTAAACACTTTCGCCCTAAGTGGTAATCGTTTCGCCCTAAAAGGTATTTTTTCTCCTATAAATCGCCAGTTTTCTAGAAATATTTGGTATATGGTACTAAGCAAACTAACAGACAAAACGGGAGCCTTCATTTTTTTCTGAAGGCTCCCGTTCTGCTTTGCGAGATAGAGATTAGCGTAAAGTTATGAAAACAGCTTGGTTATATAGGTTTTTCCTTAAAAACCGGAAATCCTGAAAAGCCGGATTTCCGGTGGGAAGATTGCGTGGGAGAAACCCAGCTCCCACGAGGATGGAATATATCAAATCGAATGCCGTTAAATTTCGATTCTGGGGTTCTTAACAGATTGCTCTGTATCAGAAAGATGTTATGATCTTTGATACGAACTGTCTTATTGCTGCAAGGTCTGTAAGTGTAACGCTTCCGTCACGATTTACATCTGCATTTACTGCTTCTTTACCTGTAAGAGGTTTTTTATCTACAAGTGCAATTGAAACTACTGTTATATCAGTAATGTCAACCTTACCGTCAAGGTTTGCGTCGCCCAGTACAGCTTGTTCAGGATCAGCTTCCTTTGAAGGTTCTGTAACTGCAGGTGATGGTTCTGTAACTACTGGCGCTGGTTCTGTAACTGCCGGTTCCGTTACTACCGGTGAAGGTGACGGAGATGGTGATGGAGATGGTGATGGAGATGGTGATGGTGCTTCTGTTACTGCCGGCTTGTCTTCAGTAAGTCCCTTTGTTGCAAATACCAGATAGTTAGCAGATTCATTATTTGCACCGTTTGTTCCGAGTGTTCCCTTTTCGCCGTTCTTATAATTCTTTCTGTACAGTTCAAGAGTTACTTCATTTGATGTTACAACTGAATCAGAAGTCTTTGTCCAGTCTTTCAGCCACTCAAGACCGCTGCTTACTCGTGTATCCACTGCGGCATATACTGTCATGTCTTCAGCAGCTGTGAATGTTGCGAGGTCTGATGCATACATCTTTGAATCGCATGCGGTTTTGATCATTTCAACATTTGCAAGAACTGAAGGAACGCTCACTGCTGTGATATCTCTGTCACCATAAACTGTGTCACCTGCTTTTAATCCTTCAGCGAGTGTCCAGTCTGAAGCATTTTCCTTGTCATTTACAGTGAAGCTCTTTAAAAGCTTTCCGTTAAGCGGATCCGGTTCCTTAGATGGTTCAGGAGAAGGAATAACAACTGTTTTAGCTGTACCTGCACCGAAATCACCGTCTACTGTGAAGTTATCGATGTACAGTGATGATGAAAGTCCGCCGTTTGCCTTGAATTCAATACGGTTGTCACCCTGTTTGAGGTTTATTGTCTGTTCAACGGTTTTCCAGTTTGAATAGCCGTTTGTATTTGAAAGCTTAAGTGTTGTGACTTTACTGTTATTTACGTAAAGATCCACGTTATTGATATCTGATGTGTTTGAATATCTTAACTTAAGTTTGAAGCTTCCGGCCTTTTCAGTATGTACAGTATCCTTGGCCATTGCATTGCCGTTCTTGCCGAACTTAAGGAATCCCTGGCCCTGTACATTGTTTACGCCGCTTCCGCAGGCATTTCCAACATAGCCTTCACAGTTTTTAAGATCAAAAAATTCACCCTCGTACTGTCTTGTTCCTGTATAAGCTGAAGGCTGTGTTATTGCCTGCACTTTCTTCGCCGGAGTATTTGTAAGTCTTCCTGTTTCATTTCCTGAGCACTTAACTGTGATATCAACAGGACCATTGTGCTTTACTGTAAGTGTATATGTACCGTTTTCAAAGGATTCAGTTATCTGGGACTTTGCCTGGTTTCTTCCGGTATCCTTTGCTGTATAGGAAGGCTTTGCACTGCAGCCGTTGATTTTAAATGTATCAGTGCTTAATTCGTTCTGCTTCTTGTTATCGAAGTTGTTTGTGTGAATATCTATGTGGTCAGGATATTCAGTGATGAGAGCGTTACCGTATTTGTTGAAATTAACATCCATGCTCTTGCATGTATTGTATTTAAGATCAAATACGCCTCCGCAGTTCTTTCCGGTCTTGTTAGGGTTATATGTTACCCATGAGTTATTATAATTTGCTACGTAGCAGTTTCCTGAATACAGTGAAGGGAAAACCTTGTTGAGTTCATTCTGCTTTGCAGAAATATTGCCCCATCTGCTGCTAAGTTCGGACTGCTTGAGCTGATACTTAAATGATTTTGCAACACTGTCACGAAGTGCATATACTGTCGGGATAGTCGGATATCTGCCTGTACTCTTGTACAGATTATTGTTGTTTCTCAGATTTCCGTCACCGGGCATACGGTAAAGTCCTTCAAACAGTGTTTCGAATGTACTGTATTTCTTGTGATCGTCACCGCTGTTGACATCATGGATTATTACATACTGTGTTCTGTCAATGACTTCCTGCCTTGACGGGATATTTACCGTTCCGTCGATCACCTTGCGGAAGAATGCAAGAGTTGAATCATAGTAAATATCTTTTGTCTCCCAGCCGCGGCAGCGATATCCTTCACTGTCGTTATATCCTGTCTCGCGGAAATCGTCCTGCCATACAAGTTCAGGACCGTCTATTACTGTCGCACCGTTGAGCACCATTCTTTCCATATGGATCGGCATTCCTGTTATCTGACGGTACTGGTCCTTGGATATCTTGACTTTTCCGTTCTCATCACAGTCGGTCCAGCCAGTCTCGTCATATCTTACGCCCCAGCTTCCGCAGTATCCTGCAAGATAGAAACCGAGAACTTCACTTTCAACGTCTTCTATGAAACTGCCCTGTGTGTACTTTTCCTCGAGCTGCAGGTTCTGGCCGTACTTTTCACACGCTTCACGCCACTGTGCATTTGTCTTGAGCATTGCTATCGGATTGAGCGGAGAGGACCACTGGTTTGCGCACCAGTTGATATTCAGATATCCGCCGTACTTGTTGCACAGCTTCAGAAGATGCGCAAAGTGCTGATAGCGCTGCTGATATGTACACGGATGATCCGCTGAATCAAATCCCCAGAACTGTTCGGAATAGTTAAATCCGATAAATCCCGGATAATCTCTGAAGAATTCAGCATAGATCGTATTCTCATAATCTTCATCAGCATGCTGAACGTACAGTCCCTTGTTCGGTGAATTTACGATATTGTAGCTGTTGTCATAGTCAGGAAAATGACACTGTCCGCCGGATGCCGGCTGTATCATGCACCATACGCCTTCGTCGGAACAGGTCTTAAGCCATGACTTTGCACACTCATATCCGTTCTGAACCATACCCCACTGATGATCCTTCCAAAGGATCGAAAGCGAGATATTGAATACACAGTACGGACGGATGTCTTCCGGTATCGCCTGGATGACCTTGGCCGGATCAGCTACATTCCATGTGTCAATATGGACGATGAGCATCGGATGCTCCGGATCACATGGCCTTCTGAGTGCCGAAGCAGCCTCAACAGTTACTGCCGTGGTATCCTTAAAATTAGTTTCCGGCACTGCGAACATTGCCGACATTGTCCCGAAAGCTATCGCACCCGACAGCAGGACAGAAATTACCTTTTTCATACAATCTACCTCCCGAAAAGCACTATTGCTCTTATGTTATATTCATTATATCAAAGCATATATAATACAACAATGAAGAATTTACTCATTTTATGGAGGAAATGCGCACGTAATTAGTGAAGGCTCATAAAAGGTGCATTTTATGCGATAAAAAAGACCATGCTGCATTCCTGAAACACAGGAACCGCACGGTCTGTTCATATTATTCTATAATTTCCTGTACTGATTAGGTGTATATCCGGTAAACTGGCGGAACATTCGGAGAAAGTATCCGTAATCCTCGTATCCGCACCGCTGCGCCACGGCTGATATGTCGAGTGTTGTGGTCACGAGAAGCCATACTGCACGGAGCATTCTCATTCTCATCTCGTCCTGATGATAAGCTGTTCCGAATGCACTTTTATATATTTTTCTGAAATGTCCGGCAGAAACAAGAAGCTGTTTACAAAGCTGCTCTGCTGTCGGTACTTCACCTTCCGGATCATAGAGCTGATTTCTCACTCCGATCAGTTTGGCAAAATGCTCATTCTGATGCTCTTCCTGAAGCCTCTGCCGCTCTGACGCAAGAGCCTCCATCGCTTTTTTCATAAGCAGTGTACTGCTCTCATATTCCATCTGCACTGATGCCATACAGAATGAATCCACACCGTAAAGTGAAAAGCACCCCGGATCATTAAGCAGCATTGCAGTCATCCGCTCCTTAAGCAGAGGAATGATCCCACTTCCGTCACCGGTACCTGCAAAGGCATAGATATCGCGTTCAGGTCTTGCGCATATCACTGAAGTGCCCGCTATTCTACGCATCATGTCAGCAATATTTCTGTTCGCTTCTGCCTCATCGGATCCGTTACCAAGTGTCAGATGATCGCTGAAGCATCCCACCTGAACAAGCAGACAGAAAGCCTGACAGTTTTCATCATCCTGACGCCGTATCTGCTGATGCATCTCATGAGAAAAACCTTTGCGGTTAAGAAGTCCGGTGAGCGTATCCTGATATTCTGAAAGGTTCTGACATTCAAGAAGATACTGAATATCATTTTTCATGCGCAGGATCTCAAGTGAATTGGAAACAGCTTTCATCCAGCTTCGGAACACAGGATCATATGTTTCAGGCGTGTCATAGCGCATCATGACAAATCCGAACGGCCTGTCACTGAAGAACAGCGGCGAACAGTAGTATACAGCCGGATGAGAAACACGTGATGTGATAACCGACAGTGACAGCCAGTTAAACATCTCATTATATGCTTTTTCAGGACCGCCGTAAACCGGATAGCATGTCATAGTATCGCTTTCTTCATCTTTGCGGATCCAGTTCTGATAAAGACAAAGATCAAGTCCTTTGGAATTGCGGAGAAGATATTCCGAGCCGATGAATTTCTGACAGAATTCATCCATTGAATGTGCTGCTGTCAGGCGCTGTTCGAGCTGATTGTAAAGATGCAGAAATTCATAAAAAGCTTTTTCACGGCCTGTGCTCAGTTCTGTGTTCAGATCTTCAAGTGATATTCCGCATGAACAGCTGTTTCCGCATACAATTCTTCCGGAAGGAGGCGAAAAGTCACCGTATTCACCGGTCTCAATTTTTCTGATCAGCATTTCGGCAGCGATTCTTCCAAGCTGTTCTCTGTTTCTCTGGTAGGTGGTAAGAACAGGAGTATGCATATGACGTTCACGTACAAACTCGTAACCGACAACCGTCAGTGTTTCAGGGACCGGCACTCCGTTTTCGGCAAACACATCAAGAAATCCGTATGCCATATAGTCGTTTGTGCATAGAAGAGCCTGCGGCATCTTACGTTCGCCGCTTAAATATTTTTTCGCAAGCTCCTCACCGGACTGAAGCCAGAAGTTTCCGTACATCACACGGCTTTCATCAAAAGGGATCCCATGCTTTTCAAGCGCACGGCGGTATCCGTCAACACGGTCGTGAGAAACCTTATAATTTTCGTATCCGGTAAGTACATCAATTTCGGTAAGGCCGTGAACTGTTATGAGATGTTCGGTAATATCTTCAATATCAGTGACATCATCCGTATTGATCGTAACACAGTTTTTCAGATCAAATCCGTCAAGTTCGGAACCGATTGCCACCTGCGGAATATCGGAACGTGAATTCATAAGATCATTTATCATCAGACGGTGTGTCGGATTTATAAACGCTTCTTTAAAAAGTATCAGCCCGCACAGATCCGGTGACTCAATTAGTCTGTAAATGTCATTTTCGGCAGCGATCTCATCATCATCAAATTCAGGAGTATAGATATTTGATATGACCACAACATCCGCATTATGTTCCCATGCTGCCGGAATTATTCCGCGCAGAAGCTGACTCTGCTCTGTATCTGATGTTCGTGTGGATATTACTCCTATTATCCTTCTTCTGCCGGACATAGATCCCGCTCCTTTTTATGACTTTCTCTGCTTCTTTCTGGCAACCTTGTTCTGATACATTATTTCATCCGCTTCATTGAGAAGGCGGTCGAGCATCGGCTGCTCAGAAAGTTTACATACTCGCTGTC
>JBGUVZ010000515.1:0-2116 GCA_045220685.1 Oscillospiraceae bacterium
TCCCATTGCAATAGCCTTGGCAGAATCTATTACAGAACCGCCTCCGACTGCAAGAATGAAATCAACTTTTTCCTTACGTGCAAGATCTATTCCCTTGTAAACCAGTGTATCACGCGGATTAGGCTGAACGCCGCCGAGTTCACAGTACGGAACACCGCATGTGTCGAGCGAAGCCTTTACTCTTCCAAGCAGTCCTGATCTCACTGCTGAACTTCCGCCGTAGTGGAGAAGCACCTTGCTTCCGCCGTATTTTTTCACGTAAGCACCGCATTCCTTTTCCCTGCCTCTTCCGAAAACAAATTCCGTAGGGCTGTAAAAATTGAAATCGTTCATTGATCTGTCCTCCTGTAGTAAGACTGTTCTTATATTCACTGACCGGCCCACCGTTTAACCGCAGATCCGGTCAGATCGGTTCTGAATTATATACCAATTGATCCTGTGTAGTAGAGTATGTTGTTTTCAGCATTGGCAACAGCTTCTTCAAGTGTCATGCCGTAAAAATCGCCTGCAGCAAAATTTCTGCCTGATTTTCTGTCATTTACAAAAGCACCGACAATAACTCCCGGCAGTGAGCTTTCAGGAGAATTAGGTGCATTCGGACCACCGAGATCTGTTCTGCACCAGCCCGGATCTGTCAGGTTTATGCAGATATCTGTTCCATTGTATTTCGAAGCAAGATCCATCGTGACCTTGTCAAGAGCCGCCTTGCTGGCACTGTAACCAGCCTGCTCAGGCTCAAGACGGATACCGCTTGTTGTATTTACGATCCTTCCGAAGCCTCTCTTTTCCATCTTCTGAAGGAAGTGATAAACTATCATCATAGGAGCTATGGTATTTACCATAAAGCTTGTCTCGTAGTCTGACGCAGGAGTTTCGTTATACTTTTCCCTGTACGCTACCTGCAGTCCTGCATTGTTGAGCACTATGTCAACGTCAACTTTCATATCATCAATAGCAGTGAGCATTGCCTCGACCTGCTTAAGGTCTGTAAATTCCGCACCAAGAGTACGTACTTCCACACCCATGGCTCTTGCTTCTGCCGCTGTCTTTTCACAGTTTTCGGCTTTTCTTGCCTGAAGGATGAGATTGCATCCCTTTGACGCCATAAAAAGTGCTGCTCCGCGGCCGATACCTCTTGCCGCACCTGTTATGAATACCCAGCGTCCTTTAACATCTAACATCAGAATTCTCCTTTGCCTTAAAATACATTGTAAGTTGCTAAAGCATGAAATTACAGCTGATCCGGAGAATGGCCGGAACCCCTGTAACACCAGTTAAATGGTAACATAAAAGGCAGGTACAAATCAATAACCTGCCTGTACTATTAGAGATTTATTCTATTTTTAAATTCAATTATTATACTTTTCCGGAGACGACTGTTCAGCGCTTCAGTCCGAATGTTTTTTCTGCATTCTGAACTGCTTCGGTGTGATATTACGATATTTTCTGAAACTGCGTATAAGATGGCTGCTGTCGGCAAAACCTGTTCTCTCGCTTATAAAGGCAAGGTCATAGTCAGTAAAGATCAGGTACTCCTCAGCCTTGCTGATGCGCATAAGTTCAATATATTCCTTGCAGCTCATACCGTAACTATCGTGGAACTTCGCTGCAAATCCCGAGTAACTCATATGGCATTTACGTGCTATATCGGCCACACGCAGATTTTCGTTAAGGTTGCTGTCGATATATTCAGTCGCATTTTCTATTCCGCATATATCCGGAGAATTTAACGGACATTTACCCATATCGAGACCGGATTCCATCCAGTATCTCACCACAGCAAAAATAAGTCTGTAGATCTGCGCACGCTGGATCACATCTCTGCCATAGCGGTAGTTCATGCTCTCTTCCGCACAGTCGTTGAATATCTCGCGGCAGTGAAAGCTTTCCGATTCCTTAGCGTTAAAGTGTATCTGCATGTTTTCCTTCGCCGCATATCTGAAAAGAGCTGACACGGACGGCACATAGGATGAGGTATCCGTGAATTTAGCAGTGTCAAATTTTATTCCTGCATACATTTTCAACCCGTCCGAAGCAGGAAATATCGAATGTACAGTCGAAGGAAACAGAATTATAAATTCATCTTTCTTCACTGTATAGGAACGGTCATCACAGG
>JBGUVZ010000516.1:0-5362 GCA_045220685.1 Oscillospiraceae bacterium
CTGCTGCGGCGTCAAAACACCAGTTCAGATTACTCATAAATTACACACTCCTGAATTTTAGAATTCTTTCTTCTCTATTGTTCTGTGACCTTCGAGATAAACGTATCTGCCGGTTTTCTCGAAATCACTGAATGGCTGATCAAGTTCAAGTGCCTTAATGGCCTTGCCGTCATATCCGTAGGATTCAAGCACGGTTTCTGAAAGCATATAGATCCTGTCGTTCCAGGCAAGAACGTGCTTAAACTTTTCATTAAGCTTCGCTTCTGTAACTCCGCCGGATGCCGGATCGGTAATTATCGAAAGAGTTGTGCTTCGTCTTTCCTTGTTCTCGAACATCATGACAGCTCCTGCAGATGAGCATGAGGCATCGATGAGAGCACCCGGATAAGGATATTCCATTATCTCCGTGCCGTCACCCGCAAAGCACGCGAACATCGTGTCGCCGAAAAGCACAAGGCCGTCTTCTCCGTAAGGATAAGCGCTTACAGGACAGGTTGCGATGTTGTTTATTTCCCAGACATTTTCTGTTTTATCAAAATCAACTGCCGTGATCTCGGAAACAAGATTACCTTCTGAAACATTGAGCGAAATTATGCTGCATCCGCTGCAGTCATCCCTGAATACCACGTCGGTGATACGCTGGCTGCATCCGCGGAAATAGATCTCGTCGCCTGAATCGTCGTAAACATGCAGTTCACACACATACTGGTCTGACTGGGTTATCACTGCAGTGAAACCCCTGCTGCCGAGCGATGCGACGTAGATCGGATCATCCATTTTCTTCTCGTACTGAACTGAACGCTTTGAGTCTACTTTCAGACTTGTGCCGTTCTGCTCGTACATAAGTGTACGGTTATCAAAGCTTTTAAGTATTGCATTGGAATAGGAATGTGATTCCACATTATTCGTATCCCCTGAAGCTGTGTATGTATATCTTCTCGTGTCTGTAAGAACTATGAGCCTGTCGCCGAGAGTACATGCCTTGTATTTTGTACTTCCCGCGATCTTCAGCGGGAAAGAGCCCACTGTTATCTCATCATCAGTGTAACCTGAATTATCTATTTTAAAATTAGGCATCCAGCGGTCCTTCGACATGTAAAGTCCGAGAATAACGATCACAATAGCGATGAAGCCAAGAAACTTCTGCATGCTGCGTTTTCTCTTTTTCTGCCGTCTGAGTTCCGCAAGACCCCTTGCGCTGTATTCTTCCATTGTACCTCCAAATCAGTAGAATACACGGTTAAGATAAAGCCCGTGTGCCTGTGCCGTTTTGCCGGCCAGTCTTCTGTCTGACTTCTCCATTATTACCGGAATATCTTCGGGAGCGATCTTTCCCTCGTTGACCCAGAGAAGCGTTCCCACGATTATCCTTACCATGTTGTAAAGAAAACCGTCACCGCTTATGGTGACTTTAACAAGATCACCCTCACGGTCAAGTCTCAGCTCGTGTACCGTCCTTACGGTACTTGCCTTTTCAGACGCGTTTGAGCAGAAGCTGCTGAAATCGTGTCTGCCCACGAAATATTCCGCTGCTCTTCTCATCAGATCAAGATCCATTTTCCTGCGGTAATGATATTTCAGATCCTCCGCAAAGGGATCACGGCATTCACTGTTGTGTATCAGATAGACATATTCCTTGCCGCGGCAGGAATATCTCGCATGGAAATCCTCCGGTGCCTCCTCGCACGAAAGGAGCGTGATATCTGACGGAAGATAGCCGTTGGTACCTCTTATAAAATTGCGTATCGGTATCTGTTTTTCAGTCTTTACTGAAAAGCAGTACCCGTTTGCGTGAACACCCGTATCTGTTCTGGAACAGCCGTAAATCTCAGTCGGAGTGTCAAGGACACGTGAAATGCATTTTTCAACGGTCTCCTGTATGGTAACGGCATTATCCTGCTTCTGATAGCCGTGATATGCGGTTCCCCTGTAAGCCATTATTACTTTTAAATTTCTCAAAATAAACTATCCTGCTTTTCTGATCCAAATTATCCAGCAAGTCTGCGTGCCGCACCCGTTCTCTGCATACGGGATGACAGCCTTTACTGCTGCTGGTTTCTGTATTTTTCAAGGGTGCGCTGGAGTTCTGCCAGAGCATCACCTTTCTTGTTTTTACCCGGACGGTCAAGCATTGCATTAACTGTCGCAAGTGCCTTTTCGCGTGAAAGCCTTTTTCTCTTTTCCTCTTCGTTCTCCTCTGGTGCAGTGCCGTCTTCACCGGTCTTAGCCAGAGAAACGACCTTGCGTTCAGGTGATGTTTCCGGATTTTCCTCCATTACATCACAGGCGGTAATGTCACCGAACGGATCTTCCGAGATCTTTCTTGCAAGAGCAATACGCTCGTCCTCTGTGAGTGCCCTTTTCGGCTTTGTCACAAGACCGTATTCCTCACGCAGTGCCTCGTAGAATCTGCGGCTTGCCCCTTCATCCACCTTGTGAGTCTCAAGCCTGTGAAGCAGCTGAAACACCGCAAACAGCGGAATGGCAATGAACAAAAGCAGGCAGAGTGTTGCTAAAGCTTTCATCAAAAACACCTCAATTCATTCTGTCGATAAGAACCACACAGGCAAGAAATACGAAGGTGATGATCAGTGCGGCGATGTCCGCCGGGCCTGCCTTCATCTGTTTCATTCTTGTCCTGCCCTCACCGCCGCGGTAACAGCGGCATTCCATTGCAAGCGCAAGTTCCTCGGCACGTCTGAATGCTGAAATGAACAGCGGTACGATAACCGGTACCACAGCCGAAGCACGGTCGCGTATCGAACCTGTTTCAAAATCAGCCCCGCGGGCCTTCTGCGCTGAGATTATCTTTTCCGTTTCCTCGATAAAAGTCGGTATGAAACGGAGAGCAATTGTCATCATCATAGCCAGCTCGTGCACCGGAAACTTAAAGATCTTAAGCGGTGAAAGGAGCTTTTCTATGGCTGCCGTAAGTTCGATCGGTGAAGTGGTGTAGGTAAGTACCGAAGAACCGGCAATAAGAGCAGTCACGCGTATAAGCATGAATGCCGAATTTATAAGACCTCCGTCGGTTATGCTTATGAAACCGAGGCGGAATATCTCGTTTCCTTCAAAAAAGAAAATGTTTATGACTGCAGTCACGATAAGCACCGGAACTACCGGTTTCAGGCTCTTTGTCACAAGTGACGGGCTGAGTTCAGTGAGCTTATATGCCATTATCAGAAAAATGACTCCCACAGACAGTGAAAAGAATCCTTTCGCAGCAAAGAGCATCACGACAAACAGCATGGTTATGATAAGCTTTACCCTTGCGTCTAATTTGTGGACTGCGCTTTCGCCCGGAAAATACTGACCGATGGTGATATCCTTTAGCAAGCGGAATCACCGCCTTTTCTTCCGAGTCGCTTCATTATGCTGTCTGCCGCCTGTGCGACGGTATAGACATTATCGTCTTCGACAATACCTCTTTTCTTAAGTTCTGAAAAGACCTTTGTGATCTGCGGAACATCAAGTCCCATTTTCGTGAGCTCTTCAGCCCTTGAAAAGACTTCGTTTACAGGGCAGTGGCTGAAAAGGCTTCCCCTGTTCATAACGATGAGTCTGTCAGCAATGCCCGCCATGTCCTCCATGCTGTGTGATACTACGATCACTGTGCATCCTGTGTTCCGGCTGTATTTTCTGATGATGTCAAAAACCGCTCTTCGTCCTTTCGGATCAAGACCGGCAGCCGGTTCATCGAAAACGATGACTTCAGGTCTCATCGCCATTACTCCTGCAATGGCAACGCGTCTTTTCTGGCCGCCTGAAAGTTCAAACGGCGATGCGGCAAGCATCTTTTCATCTATTTCAAAAAGCTCCGCCGCCTCGTGTACCCTTGCATCGATCTCATTCCGGTCAAGCTTCATGTTCTTCGGACCAAAAGAAATGTCTTTGTACACGGTCTCCTCAAAAAGCTGATACTCCGGATACTGAAAGACAAGACCGACTCTGAAACGGAGTCCCGGCATTATCTTTCCGCCTTCCCAGATATCCTTTCCGTCAAGCAGAACTCTGCCTGAGCACGGTTTCAGAAGGCCGTTGAAGTGCTGTATGAGAGTGGATTTTCCGGAACCGGTATGACCGATTATTCCGGTTATTCCGCCTTTTTCTATACTGAGTGATACATTATCAACTGCGGTTCTTTCAAAGGGGGTTCCCTTTCCGTAAACACAGGTAAGGTTTTCTGTCTGGAGTATGCTCAAGTTTTTCATTCCTTCAAAACAGAGGCAAGTGCTTCCACGCACTCCTCTTCAGTAAGTACGGCCGGATCAATATCAAGTCCGTGTTTCCGCAGTTCGTAGACAAGTTCTGTCACCTGCGGAACATCGAGTCCGGCTTTTTTCAGTATTTCCACATTTGAAAATACGTTTTTCGGAACTCCGTCAAGTATTGCGCGTCCCTCATCTATCACTATCACACGGTCAGCCTGTACAGCCTCATCCATGTAATGTGTTATAAGAAGTACGGTAATTCCGTAGCTTCCGCATAATTTCTTTATGGTATTCATTACGTCCCTGCGTCCGGCAGGATCAAGCATCGATGTTGGTTCGTCAAGCACGATGCATTCAGGACGCATGGCAATTATACCGGCTATGGCCACTCTCTGCTTCTGTCCGCCTGAGAGCATTCCCGGCGAGTGCTTTCTGTACTCGTACATGCCGACTGCCTTAAGAGCTTCGTCAACACGCTGTCTTATCTCCTCAGGAGGGACACCGGTGTTTTCAAGGCCGAAAGCCACGTCTTCCTCGACAACGGCTGCGACTATCTGGTTGTCAGGGTTCTGAAACACCATGCCGACTTTTCGCCTTATGTCATAAAGCTTTTCCTCGTCGGCGGTATCGGTGCCGAGAACTGTGATTTTACCCTCAGTCGGTACCAGTATCGAATTGATGAGCCTTGCAAAAGTGGATTTTCCGGATCCGTTGTGGCCAAGGACCGCAACGAACTGTCCTTTTTCTATGGTGACGTCGATACCCTTAAGTATCTCAGTTTTTCCGTCATACGAAAAATGGACGTTTTCCGCTGATATCATCTGTTCTGATGCCAAGGCCATTACCCCTGTTTCTGCCAGATGGCGGTTGAACCGCACGGAAGAGCCATATTGCTTGTATTTACCGGAAGGCCGATCTCATCAGAGGTGACCTTTCCGCCGAATTTCTTTACTAAAATGCTGTCGAGAATATATGCCATAACAGCTGGTGAAAGTCCTGTGGTATAGCTGTTTAAAAGGAAGAACAGCGGCTCGTCGGCAAGCACCTGTGAACAGAGCTCCACAAGATCGTAGATGCTGTCCTCGAGTTTCCAGATCTCACCGCCGGATCCTCTGCCGTATGAAGGCGGATCCATTACGATGCCGTCATAT
>JBGUVZ010000517.1:0-2264 GCA_045220685.1 Oscillospiraceae bacterium
TCCGGATCACGAATTCATTCTGAAAAATGAGGGCGGACCGGTAATGGCATACGGCGACTACGCAATGATAAAGCAGACAGCACGTATCCTTACCGACAACGCAGTGAAATATACTCCTGAAGGCAACGAAATTTATTTTTCAGCCTATACTGATGAAAAGGGAACACCTGTATTTGAAGTACAGGATACCGGCATAGGCATTGCACCGGAAGATCTCCCGAAGGTCTTCGAACGCTTCTACCGCGCTGACGACGCCCGCAACCGCAAAACCGGCGGTACCGGCCTCGGCCTTTCCATCGCCAAATGGATAGTAGACCGCCACGGCGGCCACTTCGACATAAAGAGCTACCCGGACGCAGGAACAAGATTTTCCGTATTCCTGCCGGTGAAGAATCCGGAGGGTAAATAAAAAAATATTAGCATATTCGCTTGATTAACGAAGTTGTGAAATAATCAATACATCACAAAAAAGCCACTCATGTGTTTTTCATGAGTGGCTTTTGACATATCAATTAAAAATTTCATTACCATCCAAGAACCTTGTCGTAAAGTTCTTCGTATTTTCTCGCTGAGTTATCCCATGAGAAGTTTGCCTGCATTCCGCGTTTTACGATATCATCCCAGCCCTTTGGCATGTCGTAGTAAACGTGCTTTGCGTAGTTGATTATGCCGAGCATTTCGTCGGCGTTGTAGTTTGTGAAGGAGAAGCCTGTACCGGTGTTGTAGTACTCGTTGTAGGCTTCAACGCTGTCCTTGAGACCGCCTGTTTCACGGACGATCGGTACAGTACCGTATTTGAGTGCGATGAGCTGTGTAAGGCCGCATGGTTCGAAACGTGAAGGAACCAGCATTGCGTCGGCAGCTGCGTATATCTTGTGGGCACGGTTTTCCGAGAAGAAGATGTTTGCTGACATTCTTTCCGGCTTGATGCCCTGATAGTGTCTGAAGGTGTTTTCATATCGCTGTTCGCCTGTACCGAGAACAACGAGCTGTGTGTTTTCATCAACGATCCTGTCGAGTACCCAGTTTACAAGGTCGAGACCTTTCTGGTCAGTGAGACGTGAAATGATCGCGATCATGAATTTGTTCTTGTCCACCGGAAGTCCGAGTTCACGCTGAAGTTCCATCTTGTTTGCATCTTTTCCTTCACGGAAATTGTCGATGCTGTACTTCTTGTAGATCTCGTCATCTATTTCCGGATTGTAGATGCTGTAGTCGATACCGTTTATGATACCGCAGAGAGAATTGTTCCTTGCGCGGAGAAGACCGTCAAGTCCCTCGCCGTAGTATTCGTTCTGTATCTCGTTGGCGTAGGTCTCGCTGACTGTTGAAATGTAGTCGGCATAAACCATACCGCCCTTGAGCATGTTGGCATCTTTCTTGAATTCGAGCTTGTCCGGTGTGAACATGTATCCCGGAAGGTCGGTGTTGTATTCAAATGTTTTGATATCCCATATACCCTGGAATTTCAGGTTGTGGATAGTCATTATTGTCTTTGTTCCGAAGTAGAACGGATTTTCAGCATACATCGAATGGAGAAATACAGGTATGAGCGCAGCCTGCCAGTCGTGGCAGTGGATGATGTCCGGCTTGAAGTTGATTACCGGCATGATCGCGAGAACTGCCTTGCAGAAGAAAGTAAAGCGTTCGATGTCAAACTTCGGATCGGAATAAGGTCTGTCGCCGCCGAAATAATATTCGTTGTCAACAAAATAATATGTTATTCCGTTCATTTCGTATTTCATGATACCGACATGGAAGTTGCCTTTTCTTTTGCCGTAGTCCATGTAGAAATGGTGGATGTACTGGAAGTTGTTCCTGTACTCCTGAGGAATAAACGTGTAGTACGGCATTATAACAGCAGCTTCATACTTTGATCTGTCAAGTGTCTGCGGAAGTGTTCCGACTACGTCGGCAAGTCCGCCTGTCTTGATGAACGGTACACATTCAGAAGCCGCAAAAAGAATTTTTTTCATATATATGATTCCTTTCAATATCTATGATAAAGCAGTTTCAGCTCAGAAACACTTGCCATTATATGCGGGGGACAGAGGGCAAAATCCGTCATATTCAACGCATCTGCAGTGTTTGCGGCGAAAAAAGTACTGCTTAAAAATACTTGTATTGTTATTGTTTCCGATAATGTGAAAATATCTGTTCTTCTATTGTAGCATATTATAAAAAATAAAACAATTGCATAATCGCATAAATTTGTGTGTTATATTTCTATATTTCTGAAACAGACTTGTTACGGGACAGATTAT
>JBGUVZ010000518.1:0-2725 GCA_045220685.1 Oscillospiraceae bacterium
AGCCATTTTCTATATCTCTTAAATTCAGCTAACCATATAAAGCGCGTGGAAATATTTCTTCATTGCCATCAGCTCATCAAAAGTTCCTTGCTCTTCTATCCTTCCGTCCCTCATGACGAGGATCTTATCGTATCTGCGCATTAACCTTTCTTCAAGCGAATGAGTGACAACGATCCTCGTTATGCCTGTAAGGTCCAGAATATCAGATGTAACTTTATATGCAGTCTGTGAATCAAGTGCTGCTGTGATCTCATCGGCAACAAGGACAGAAGATTTTTTAAGAAGACTTCTTGCAATGGATATTCTCTGCTTCTCTCCTCCTGATAATGCATTTCCGCTTTCACCGCAAAGATAATTACTTCCGCGTTCTTCTATCAGTTCATTAAGATTGGATCTCCTAATGGCATCTTTTATCTCATCTTCAGGGAAATCACGGAACATCGTGATGTTGTCCCTGATCGAAGAATTAAATACAAACACATTCTGATCGATCGACGACACCTGATCGAAAAATGAATCCGAAGACGAGTCCTTAAGATCCGTGTCATCCCATCTGATCTTGCCGCTATATCCGGCGCCGCAAGCACCGGACATAATGAGATTTAAAAGAGTCGATTTACCGCTTCCTGAAGCACCAACGATCGCATAAGATTTGCCTGCTTCAAAATCGAATGACACATCGTGAAGGACTTCTTTTCCTTCTTCATATGAGAAAGATACATCCTTAACCGATATTCCTTTTTCAAGAGCAGAAAGCTCTGTGCTTCCGCCTGTGCAAACGCTCTCGCCAAGAGATTTTGCGATCTTTTCTATCAGCGCTCTTGATGCTTTCCTGGCTGCTAAAAGGCCCGGAAGTTCTGCTACGGGAGCAACAACAAAGTTCATCAGATTTACGAAGATCATGACCGTTCCTGCTGTAATTCCCTTACCCGTGAGAGCCATATATGCTCCCGCGAAAAATACTGTGACCTGTGCAACTACGCCTGCAAACTGGCCCAGCGTGCTGATCAGGATCTGAAGACTTGTTCTGCTATATTTTGAGTTTTCAAGTTTTGTATTCTCTGATGAGAAAAGACCCGTAACAGGTTTCTCTGCACGGAATGCTTTCACTACTGAAAAACCGTTAAGACAGTCAGTTATTGTTGCCGTAAAACTCTTATTCATATCAGATACATTAACTTCAGCTTTGCTCAGTTTCTTACCTGATGCAAGTGATACAACAAGCGGAAGCAGAGTCACGGCGATCGCAATCAGTGTCAGCAAAGGTGAATAGTAGATCATCATGCCAAGCGATGTAAAAAACAACGTAAGCCTGTATATAAACCAGAACTCTTTATCCAGATAATTTGTCTCGATCGAGATGCTGTCATTGGTCAGTGCTGACAGATAAGTTGACTTGCTTTCAGAACGGAAAGACATGATGTTTTTCTTCGTGAGTTCGACAAACAGAGTCTCCTTATAATTCCGCATTGCTTTCCTGATATATCTCGGTTTTGCATAGTAAGTCAGATATGAAGAAAACAGGAAAAACACAGCAATCAGAATGCATATTATCAGGAGCTCACTAATGCTCCATCTGCCGTTCCCGGAGGCCGTATCTATCAGTTCTCCCATAAACCAGGAGATAGCGATTCCCATCAGTCCCGACAGGAGTGCACCGATAACCGAAAGGATAAAAAAGACATGGTTGTCCCTATGGAACTGAGATTTCAGTTCCACATATAAGTTTTTGTTTTTCATGTGAATACCTACCTGTTGATCTTATTCCACAACGCGTTGAATTTCTTGTCATTGATCAGACCGAGTATATAATCGATCGATTCTTTTGCAGTCTCACCTAGCAGGCTGAATGTACTAACAGTGTTGTGGCTTTCAAACAGCTTGATGATGTCTGTCGTTTTCTCTTCTGAAGTGTCAAAAACGTCTGCCAGATCTCTTGCTTCTATAAGAAGCTCTTCCGCTTTTTCTTTATCACCGCTCTTGAAATACGCATAACTTTCCGAGGTTAAATACGAACACTTCGTCTTATCAAAGAAACACATTTCGTCCGTTTTTCTGATAGTTTCGGTAAACTCGATGCACCATCTTGAGAGCATCTTAATCCTGTTTAGATCGCCTTTGTTTTTATAGTAGAAGAGCAGTCCCGAAGTAGTGTTGATCATCTCGAAAGTGAGTTCGGTAAAACTTAAGATCAGCTTTCTGTAGCAATCATCTCCGCTATCGCCGCTCATAGATGTAAGCAATCCGATCTTCGAATTGAAGACACCGGCTTCATTGTTTTTGAGCATCATGGAAATAGCTCTGTCACTGTCGCCTGTCAGGAAATACAGAAGCGCAATGCTGCCTATCAGCGAGAGCCTTCCAAAACGCGGATTGATATCATATGGAACGATCACCAATGCTTTTTCGAAAAGCGATATCGCTCTCTTCATCATATCGCTATTCTTCTCTTCCATACCGAATGCGGAGAACACATTTCCGGCAGCAACGATCACACCGAAATCATTAGGATATTTAACAAGTGCTTTCTCCGCTTCTTCGAATACCGAACGGTCTTTTTTACCCAACAGATCATAGATATGATCTGTGATCGTTCCCTTTCTCTTATCCGCCATCTCATAACCCAAAAGGTTATCAACAGATGTATCAAAAAGATCGGCGATCCTGACGAGCATACTGATCTCAGGAGACGTAAGGTTTGCCTCCCACTTATAAACTGCACCCA
>JBGUVZ010000519.1:0-3945 GCA_045220685.1 Oscillospiraceae bacterium
ACCAGCTTGTCTGCTGCTATTTCCGCGTTTTCTGAGGCCATTCCCTGAATATAAAATCTTCTAGTGAAAAACGATTTTATCAGAATATCACCGTAAATAAAAGTTCCTGACGGTAACACTGCAGTTTTTACAGTTATTCTGTTAACGCCCTTCTTAAGAGAAACCGGAAATACTGAAATATCTTTCATGTCAGTTTCCACTGATGCGTTTCCAGGAGAATATATCTCAAATACAAAAGTATTCTCAGTTTCAGAACGAAACGAACCGAGCTTTATCTGCTTCTGAACATCAGGTACAGTATCTTCATCTCCGGCACCTGCGGTAAGCCCTATTATTTCAACATTTTCCGCTTCAAACGGATACTTCGAACAGACTGAAAATCTGTCTTCGGCAGGATCAATCATTTCTATACGAAGATCCTTAAGTTTTACATCTGGTGAATCAATTACAAAAACGTTATTGTCTGAATTCCACAGCGTGGTTCCATTGCCTTCAATCGTACACGGACGGTCCGCATAGAACGGTCCTCTGAATTCACCGGCCGGAAGTTTTACAACGCTGCTTCCTGAATCAATAAGCTGCTGAATGTTGTTGTCGATCAATTTGCATTCCCCCGTATTATATTTTAAGACCGACAATTACAGCAAGAGGAATGCCGATGATAAGCATGACTGTAATTATCGAAATATATGCTATCTGATATCTGAGCAGCGGGATGACCTTGACGTGGTCAAGCTTGCGGTCGCGGAACAGGTTGAACCCGCTTTCCTTCCAGTCAACAAGGATCAGAATGTAAAGGATTATTCCGAGCACAACAGCTACAATATTTCTGATCTTAGGAATTGCTAAGAACAAAACAAACTGAAGCAGGAAGAGGATTATTTCTGACTTGTCACGCTGTGAGAGAACGAATTCCTTTTCTCCGAAGCATTCTGTTCTGTACTGCTTGAGTATGTACTTCATCGCAGAAGAACTGCTGCTGAAAAATATAAAGTGAATATCTTCCTTCTCATCCGCTTTTTTACCGTAAAGAAGATGCGCGATGGCACATACCCCGTCCGGCATAACGAAAAGAATATCATTTCGGGCCTTGTGCTTTGCCGCAGGGACTATATCCTTTTTTTCATATTTGTTTATATACATATGAGGATTATCATAGGTTTCCTTTTCAAGCTGTTCCATTATCGCAGCTTTTTCTGCTTCATCAGGCATATACCATGTAAACGTTTCGTCATATGTGTCAAAGCAGCTCTGAATGAAAGCCAGATCTTCCATTGGTTCACCTCGTTTTTCCCAGAATCTCTGCGATACTTTTACTGATTCGCAAAAGTATCTATAATAATTATTATACAAAATTATGACCTGTTAGTCAATCATAAAAGTGCAAAGTTTCCAAAGCAATTATGCATTTTATTAAGGCAACACTGCTTAAACCAGCAATCCGGCTTCGCCGGATTGCTGGGGGGAGGAAGATTGCAGGGCTTCGCCCCGCACCCCGCTGATTTATTCATAAATCAGCGATTCCTTAAAAAAACAAGGGAAACACAGAAAAAATCAGCGTTTCCCGGAAAGTGTGTCTTAAAGATCAAAGTGCGTCAAGAAGAGCACTTACTATCGAATCTGTTGTAATCCCCCACTCATCCTTGTTTTCTATAAGAACGCAGAATGCTATCGGCTTATCGGTGTCGGTATTGAAACCTGTAAGGAAAGAGTTTTCCTCATCACCGTTTTTGACCTGGGCAGTTCCGCTTTTAATTCCAAGAGAATATCCCGGTATCGAATCGGAATAACGTGTGCCGTTGCTTACCATAATTTCACGGACATAGGCCGCTGTTTCAGGAGAAAAAAGCTGTTTTGTAGAGCCAGAGCCCCTCATTTCAGTTTTGTTTCCGACTACATCGGTCGTACTGCTTATGACATACGGAAGGACAGAACTTCCCTTTCCTGTTGCTATCGCACTCTGCCATACCATGAGCATGCACGGACTGATCATTGTCTCGCCCTGACCGATAAAGCCCCACTCAGTTGAAAAATCGCCCTTGTCGCTTAATACGGTAGATGCTGTTTCAACGTTGATGCCGTTGATCTCAAGTGTATATGGTTTTGATCCGTTCACAGAATAGCCCATGTTTCTGAACGCATTCATTACGTTGTTCATAACAAAATCGCCGTCTTCAACCAGCTGGGCATAGAACGTGTTACAGCTGTTGGCGAAAGCTTCACGGATATTCTGTTCGCCGTGTCCCGAAAGGAAATGACAGAATATCTCCTTGCCTGAACGGTTTACAAATACGCCTTCGCATCTATAACGTTTTGAATCGAGCAGACTGCTGCCCATTGTTTCGCAGGCTGCTGCTGTTGTAAGGATCTTCTGGGTGGAACCCGGTGTGAATTTATAAAACGCCTTGCACAGAAGGCTTCCGTCTTCAAGATCGGTATAGCCTCCGAATGGATCAAGACCCGGACGACTGACACAGACAAGTATCTCACCTGTCAGATAGTTGTAGGCGATCGCTGTACCGTTCTTGTCGCCGAACGCGTCATACACCCTCTGATTTGCAGCATGGTCAAGAGTTGTGACTATACTGCTGTTTCCGTTTTCATTTCTCAGTCCAGCTGAAAAAGAATAATTGCTGAGGTACTGTATGTTTTCGGAAACAAGAGTATTGGTCATCTGTCCGCTGTCGTTTCCGATGAAATTTGCTACGTCTGTAAAATGGTTATATCCGTAATCATCCGATGTCGCATTCTGGTCGAACAGAACGTCTCCGTTTCTGTCGTAGACTTTTCCGAGTGAAACGGAATCAGAGTTACTCATGTAGAAAGATGATTCCGAATATATCTTGAATGAAAGAGCTGCCATGCCTGCCATAAACATTGTAAGCATAGCTGTGATCAGACGCATGTTTCTTCTTATACTTCTCATGACTGCTCACCACTACTTTCAGGTTCGACTTCAACTATGTTTCTGACAAAGACAGGTGACTGTGAAGCCTTGAGCATTCCGATAAGGAATCCGCTTGTCACGATGGATGTACCGCCGTTTGAAAGGAAAGGCAGAGTAACACCTGTGAAAGGGATCATGTTGCATGATCCGAAAATGTTCAGTGACATCTGTACAACAAATACTGCTGTAACTCCTACTGCAATTGTTCCGTGATAATAGCACTTCGGTGTATTGATAAGCGAAGTTGCAAGCAGGAGAACGATGAGTATAACAAAGAGGATCGCTGCAAGCAGTCCCCATTCTTCTGAAACTGATGAAAATACTATGTCAGTATCGTAAGCTGCCACATTGCTGAGTCTGCCGGCTCCCGGCCCCTTTCCGAGCCATCCGCCTTCAGCCATTGCTATGAGAGCACGGCACTGCTGATAACCGTTTCCGTACTGGTCAGCCCAGATGTCAACGTAGAGTCTGTCCTTAACATAGCCAGGGGCAAATTTGATAGCAACGACGACAAGAGCCACTGCACCCGCAGCAAGAGCTGCTATCTTCCTCTTTGAAAATGCTGCCTTAGGATAGCAGAGTCTGTTTATAAGAGCACATCCTGTGACTGCAGCAAATGTCGGAATGCTTCCGAGGTCACGGCACCACCACTGGAAAGCGATGATGAGCATAGATATAAGCACCATTCCGATATTGTTCGGTGCAGTACGGATGATCCAGTATTTTTTCTTGGTCTGCTGGCTTTGCAGCGATGAAGCACAGATCATGATAAGAAGCGGTTTCATAAATTCAGATGGCTGAACTGAAAAGCTTCCTATGTTTATCCACATACTTCTTGAACCTGCAAAAAGCAGGATTATGATCATAAGCACACCTATTCCGGCATAGCAGTATGGTCTGAACTTCTCGGCCTTAAAACTGTTTCGTGTAAACAAATAGCCGGCATGACATGATATCATTCCGGCAGTCAGTGTAATAAAATGTTTAAGGTTAAATTG
>JBGUVZ010000520.1:0-2569 GCA_045220685.1 Oscillospiraceae bacterium
ATGCTGCGGAGATCTTTGATATGTGCAGGGATTCGGGGGCTGAATACTGGGGGTTCAAGGAAGAAGGGCTGCTTTTGCAGGATATGAAGAAACTCTTTGGTGAGATAAAGCGTTCCGGCAAAAAAACAGTTCTTGAAGTAGTATCATATACCGAAGCGGAAGGTATCCGCGGTGCGGAAATGGCGGCGGAGTGCGGTGTTGATATCATGATGGGGACAATGTATTCGGAAAAGATAAAAAAGGTCTGTCATGATAACGGTATCCTTTACATGCCTTTTGTCGGTGATATTACAGGCCGTCCTTCTGTTCTTGGCGGCGATACAGACGATATGATCCGTCAGGCGAATGACATCATTTCACGCGGGGCAGACGGTATTGATCTTCTCGCGTACAGATATACCGGAGACTGTGATGATCTGATCAGAAAATTTTTAAACGGGGTGGATGCGCCTGTCTGCATCGCAGGAAGCGTGAATACTTTTGAACGCCTTGAACTGATAAAAGATTCCTCTCCGTGGGCATTTACTATAGGAAGTGCATTTTTCGATCATGATTTCGGAGACAGTATATCTTCTCAGATCGAAAATGTAATGAAGTATATGGAGAGCGGCTGCCATGCTTGAAAAATACTATCCGTCTGAATATGCCGAAAGTGTTTACGACATCGACTACAGACGTCTTTACGAAAGCGGAATCCGCGGCATTATATTTGACGTTGACAATACGCTTGTGCATCACGGTGATGACGCAACGCCTGAAGCCGTGCAGCTTTTCCGGGATATCCACGCCATAGGCTTTAAAACGGTTCTGCTAACTAACAATGATGAGGAACGTGTAACAAGGTTCAATGCAGATATCGGTACGCAGTATGTATGCGATGCGGAAAAACCTGCGCCTGAAGGCTATGAAAAAGCACTTACTCTTCTCGGTGTGCAGAAAAATGAAGCCCTTGTCATCGGAGATCAGATGTTTGTGGATATCATCGGAGCAAACAGATGCGGTATCCGTTCCATACTCGTACATTATATTGAAGTTCCCGGCGAGAAATGGCTGGGATTCAAAAGATACCTCGAGATGCTGATACTTGTGTTTTTTAGGATCAGCCGCAGAAATACCAGTGGTCTGTCAGATAACAGAGAAAGGAAAACCTGATATATGGCATCGAAACAAAGAAAACTTTTCTGCGAGATAAGTCCGTTTACTTACGCTATTTCGGAAAAGAAAAATATTCTGATGAGATTTATCCGTAACAAGATAAATGATAAGGATATGGCCGTTTTCCGAAGTGAAACGAAACTGGAATATGTCATTTCCTCATGCAGCTCTCATCTTATTAAAAGAGGCAAGGGCATTGATCCTGTGACGCAGGAGAACAAGGCGGTGAATATCCGGCTCGCCTGTAAATGTATGAACGGGCTGCTCATACATCCGGGTGAAACTTTTTCCTTCTGGAAACTGGTCGGCAATACAACGAAAGCAAAGGGATATCGCGAAGGGCGCGTCCTTATACTTGGTAAGCTGACAAAAGGACTGGGCGGTGGCCTCTGCAATCTGGCAAACACCATTCACCGTGTCGTTCTTCAGAGTCCGCTGACCGATACCGAATTTCATATGCATTCTGATGCACTTGCTCCTGATGAAAACGGCATTCGTGTTCCAATGAGCGCCGGAACGTCGGTAAATTTCAATTATAACGACTACCGGTTCCGCAATGACACAGATCAGGTATTTCAGCTTCTCTGCTGGTGCGATGATGATAATCTTAACTGCGAAATAAGGAGCGACAAGCCATATCCTTTCAGATTTGAGATATCGGAAGAAGATCATCATTTTGAAAAGGAAGGCGATGAATATTATCGCGTGTCCAGAATATATAAGGATACATATGATAAGGATACAGAAGAACTCATCAGTCATAAACTTATAGTGGACAATCATTCACACGTACACTTCGATCCGTCGGTCATTCCGCCGGAGATGATAAGGTGATGAAATATATGTAAAAGCAGCTTGTTTTACTTGCTGCAGCAATGATTCAGGGAATAATGGAGGATAATAAAATGGCGATGTTAGTAAATATAACAGCAGTAAAATACTGTGCTTTCTGTAAATACTGGTGGGATCCGGCATGTCAGTATATCAAGCCGAATATAAACACGCAGTGGTACCTCGAACCATCCGGCCGATGCAGATGCATAAAAAGGGGAACTGATACACTTTCCAATCAGACGTGTCAGAATTTCAAGTGTAAAATTGATTTGAAATAGAAATCAGAACATTACAGATTATTGCTGCATATGACTAAAAAGTCACATGCAGTTTTTTATACCAAGTTGTTGAAATTTGGATTTTTGAATAAGTTTAACAATTGCTCACTGTAAAAAATCAACAAACAGTAAGAGGCTTGATTATTAAATTTAGATGAAATTTGGAATAATCCAAGAAAACATATTGTGTTTTTATTATTTTTTTGTATAATGATCTCAAACTTCGCACATCAAAAATGACTGTGCATCTTGAAAATTCAATAGTAAGCGCCGCAAAAGTAACTAAATCAAGCAGCTTTTAA
>JBGUVZ010000521.1:0-3413 GCA_045220685.1 Oscillospiraceae bacterium
CGCTTGCCGGAAAAAATGTTTCCATAAGGTTCAGCCCTATTAAAGGAAGTGACGCAAGTATTATAAAAAATGAAATAAGGATAGAAATTATTATAATAATTATTTTTTTCATCCACACAATTCTCCTATATAAAATACTGGATAATTCCTTTTCTCAATAAATGATTATTCAACTTCAATTTATAATTAAAATTTTATCAAATATTACACACCATTGTCAAGTTGTACTTATTGGGATATAAGACAAATGCTATATCATAATTGCATAGCGTCTGAAAAAAATGTAGCAGCTCATTCGAGCTGCTAATTCAATTATTTTCGCCTCAGAATGAGGTGAAAATCACCTTGTATTCTCATATGCCGGCACAATAATCTTATCATATCGTTCTTTAATATAGCCACGATAAAATTCACTCTAAAGCTCTGATAAGTAAGAAATTGAACAGATAAATCGATCTTATTCTTCATAATCTCCCCACAGGAACTTGTGGCGAAGGTACTCAGCATGTTCATGTGAAATGAAATTATCATTTATTTCTGCTATATTAATACTGCCGTACAACTCACCCCAGAGACAGTCCAGTAAAGTCGAATGATTAATCAAACCTTCCTTGTACGCATCGAGATCATGCTGTAAATATGATGGAAGTCCATATTCATACGATCTTAATAACTCTTCATTCTTTTCCGCCATATCGTCCCCACCTTTCTTCTTTGACTTTCTGCTGTTTTGATAATTATAATTGTATCATTTCCGGAGTAATAATTCAAGGGGACTATCACGGCGTCCACTTCAAAATTGTGCCGAAGGCACCACCATTGCATGCCCTTACAAACCGCTCCGCCACACTTATATTCGACGGAAAATACAGATGCGGGAAACCGGCGTACATATTATCCGCCGTGTGGCAGCAATCCCATGAACGGCCGTCGGGTTTTACTGCGGTCAGAGCTGTTCCGGGTGCTGTACTTTCCCAGTAGTGAAATTCGTGTGCTCTTATTTCTGTTCCGGCTACGGCAATCAGACTGTCGGAATGAGCTTTCATGGTGATGTATCCGAATCGTTTAAGACGCTTTTCCGTAAATACTTCACCTTTGATCACTCCGGCAAGCGGTATCTTTCTTCCGTCTTCAGTACGAAGATACTCGTGCAGATACATAAATCCGCCGCATTCTGCAATCACCGGCATACCGGATAATACTGCATTCCGGATATCATCGAGCATTGTCCTGTTTTCCGACAGTTTTTCGGCATAGAGTTCGGGATAACCGCCGCAGAGGATGAGTCCGTCTGCCTCCGGAAGATGCTCATCTTCAAGCGGTGAAAAGAAACGAACCGTACATCCGATTTTTTTCAGTACTTCAATATTCTCCTCATACAGAAAACAGAATGCCCTGTCGCGTGAAACGGCTATGACTGTCCCCTCACCGCACGGTGGTGAAACCTCATATTTCCGGTATTCCGGCAGAGGATCACACTTAAAGCCCATTATTTTATCAATGAGAAAATGCTCCTCAGCTAGTCTTCCTAGTGCATCCATTTTTTCTTCGATATCTTCGATCTCAACAGCAGTTACCAGTCCGAGATGGCGACTTTCCAGTGTGTATTTATGTGCAGGGAGAAAGCCGAAATACTCCGTATGAAATCTGTCGCAGAGTTCCTTTGCAAACGGAACAAGCCTTTCCGGAAGATTATTAAAAATAAATCCGGCGATCCTGTTAGGCGTATTATACTGAAGAAATCCCTGCATGACCGCACCGATTGATTCCTTCATTCCGCGGCAGTTAAGTACCAGAATTACCGGCGTTTCCGTTATCTCTGAAACACGGTAAGCCGAGCCTTCATCACCGTCGTAAAATCCCATTACGCCTTCGATAACGGAAATATCTCTGTCCTTACTTCCCTCATCCAGAAGTTCAAGCAGCATATCACGTTCACAGAAAAAGCTGTCCAGATTCCGGGACGGAGTGTGAAGTATCTCACGGTAAAACATAGGATCGATATAATCCGGACCGCACTTGAATGCAGAGACTTTTATATTTCTTCGTGCAAGTGCAGAGAGAAGCGCACAGGTAACAGTCGTCTTTCCGCATCCGCTGCCGGTGCCGGCGATCATTATTCGCTGCATTTCTTTCCTCCGGAAATGATCCACACCGGATTCATGGCATCCGGCATTGTGTAGCTGCCGACTTTCTTCATTCTGGTTACAGCTATCTGAGTGATACTGCACTCACGTCCGGCCTTTTTAAATGCATCTGTGGCTTCTGCAAGTGTTTCCACAGATACCGCCGTTGCTGTGATGTTTGCATTAGCATTTTTTCTGTAGACCAGCGAGATTATATCAGCTATCTTACCTGTAGATCCGCCTATAAATACTGCATCCGGTGTCGGCATTTCTTCAAGACACGCCGGACAGTTTCCGGAATATACTTTAACGTTGTCACAGAAAAATCTTCGTGTGTTGTCACAGGTGAGCATGATAGCTTCATCATTTTTATCGAATGAGTAAACCGTACCCTGCGGACAGCGGTATGCCATTTCCACGGAAACCGAACCGGTTCCGGATCCGATATCCCAGCAGATGCCGTCATGCGGGATGTTGAGTGATGCAACAGCACAGCTGCGGACTTCCGCTTTGGTCATAGGTATTTTTGTACGTATGAATCTTTCATCCGGAATGGCTGAAGGAATGTGTTTCAGATATGCAGGATTGTCGGTGATCATTACAGTCAGCGGTTCACTGTTAAATCCTAGAAGTTCCGGAATGCTGCCGGAAACGATCTTTTCATTTTCATAGCCAAGTTCCGAACCGGCATAAACACGTAATTCAGGGAATCCGTCACCGTATTTGAGAAGTCTCATGCAGACTGAAGATACAGTATTGTTATTGTCAAGAAGGAAGAAGCAGTATCTGTTCATATGTACTTCAAGAGCTATGTTTGCATCGTTGCCGTGAAGGGAGATAAACTTCATATTCTCATAGGAAAGCCCGCATTTTGCACAGAATGCCGCGAAAGAAGATACCCCCGGCAGAACTGCTGTATCCATATCATCAAGCAGCGGAAGAAGTTTTTTCGCACCGCTGAAAAATCCCGTATCGCCGGAAAACAGAACTGATGCAGTCTGAGCCTTGCTGTTTCTTATCGCCTCTGCTGTCCTTTCAGGATTATATTCATTTACAAGTTCTTTTCCGCTGTCTCCGTAAGGTTCAAGCATTCTTGTTGCGCCTACGATAAGTTCTGATTCATCAATTGCCTTTGCAGCCTCGGCAGTAAGTGAACCTGTTCCGTTTGTGCCTGTTCCTATAAGATATACCTTTTTCACATCAAATCTCCTTTTTATCATAACCACGCGGTGTGATCATTTTTCCTGCTATGATCTTCGTTTCAGAATTACCTATATACACCGTCGT
>JBGUVZ010000522.1:0-4740 GCA_045220685.1 Oscillospiraceae bacterium
ATAAGTATGATAATACATTCAGATGATTGACTATATTCTGCAGCACTTAATTTGCAACAAAATGCACAAGTTAATATATCTGAAAAAAGTAAAAATCTTTGAACCGGCTAAACTGAAAAAAGAATATGGTTAAACTGATGAAATATTAGATACTATGAAGCAGAAAGGTTTAATTTATGAATAAAGTTGTAAAAGACACCATACACGCAAACGGAATAGATATTGGAATATATACTTCTGATTTTGAAAATGAATATATTTCACTTACTGATATTGCGCGTTATAAAAGTGATGAACCTAAAGATGTTGTGAAAAACTGGCTAAGAAGTAAAGATACAATAGAGTTTCTCGGATTGTGGGAAAAACTTCATAATCCAAATTTTAAAGGGGTCGAATTCGACTCCTTTAGAAACGCATCCGGATCAAACGCATTTACATTATCACCTCAGAAGTGGGTCGAATCAACTAATGCCATAGGAATCGTAAGCAAATCAGGAAGATATGGCGGCACATATGCACATTCTGATATTGCTTTTGAGTTTGCATCATGGATATCACCGGAATTTAAGCTGTATATAATACAGGATTATAAAAGATTAAAAACAGAAGAAACAAGCAAACTATCGCTTAACTGGAACCTCAACAGAGAAATATCAAAACTGAATTACAGAATTCATACAGATGCTATCAAAGCAAATCTTATCCCGCCGGAACTGACAGCAGTACAGATCTCATACACATATGCCAGCGAAGCAGATCTTCTGAATACGATTCTGTTTGGTAAAACAGCAAAACAATGGCGTGATGAGAATCCTGATGTCAAAGGTAATATAAGAGATAATGCTACGATTTATCAGCTTCTTGTCTTGACAAACATGGAGAGCTATAATGCGATCCTTATAAATCAGGGAAAATCACAGGCTGAACGAATGACGCTTCTTCATAATCTTGCTGTTCAGCAAATGTCTACTCTAAGTAGTCTTGAACTTAATAATTTACCTGGGATTGAAAAAAAGAACGAAGACTAAAGTGAGACTTGCAGATTTTTATCTGCAGGTCTTTTTTGTTGCCCTGAAAAGGTATGCCTTCAGAACGGAATTTTACCGTTTTTCTTTTGAAATCATTCAAAACGCGCAAGAAAGTAAGCAAGATAATAAGCAAGATGAATTCTTCAAACGATTTTCTTAGATCAAAAAATTAGTTAGAAAAATTTCTAAATAGCTATTGACACCGGATATAAAAAGTGCTATTATCTATTTAGAGAGATTTCTAATTAGAAAATAATCTAAATAAAAAGAAACAACAGAACAAAAACAAAACGAACAGACAAAGAAACAAACAGAAAAAAGAACACCTCTCCGGCATGTGCACTGACCGGAGAAAATGTGAGAACAAAACAAAGGAGATACTTATTATGAAAAAAGGAAAAATGGCAAAGGGGCACTCAACAGTATCGGCTGGATTCCGTCACTCAAAGACAGAAAGGAAGAGAACATATGGGTTTTCCGGAAACATTCAAAGCTCTTTCAGACCCTGCAAGACGTGAGATACTGAACATGCTCAAAGGCGGACCGAAATCTGCCGGAGATATAGCATCACAGTTCGATATGACTGCCGCCACGGTATCATATCACTTGAAACAGCTGAAAAACGCAGGGCTGATATATGAAAAAAAAGAAAAAAACTTTATCTTCTACGCACTTAACACTTCGGTGTTTGAAGAGATAATGCTGTGGGTATCACAGTTCACAGGCGTCGGAAGCTCCGGGGAGGCGGAAAACAATGACAAAGATGAGAATAACCAAAACTGATATCATTTCCACACTACTTATACTCTGTTCAGCACTGCCGGGAATATTCACCTACAGTCAGCTGCCGGACAGAATAGCTACTCATTTTAATTTTAACAACCAGCCTGACCAGTGGTCATCAAAAGCATTTACTGTATTTGCTATCCCGCTTATAATGGCAGTTCTTAATCTGATATGCTGCCTGCTGATATATTCTGATGAAAGACTGCAAAGTTCAAAAAAATCCGTTAATGCTGCCAAATCACTTATACCGGCAGTTGCTTTCACAGCCGAGACACTGATCATCCTTTATGCACTCGGCAACTTTGCAAACATCGTTCTTATTGCTTTATGCCTTTTATCACTGATCATGATTATCATAGGAAACTATCTGCCGAAAACCAGACAGAACAACATTTTCGGAATAAGGACACCGGCTACTCTCGCTGACGAAAACACATGGAACAGAGTACACCGCTTCGCCGGATTTGTATGGACTGCCGGTGGTGTGATCACGCTCATCCTCAGCTTAACCGCCGGTCAGTATGCTGCAATGGCTGCATTTATCGTCGCAACTGTCGTAGTTATTGTTTACTCGTTTATTCCTGCAGGAAAGAGGCAGTGATTAGCAGCCATTTATATATTCGTGCCGAAATCGGTGATTTTTTCAAAAAAGTTCGCGTATTTTTACACGAACTTTTTCTGAAATCTGCAGTTTTAGACACTAAACATTTGAAACACACGTAAAAACGAAAGTTCCCTCAGTTTCTTCTGCGGGAACTTTTTTTATATTTGCGCCTAAGGCGCTTCCTTTATTTTGAACTGTTGCAAATTTTGAGACAGTTGCCGGATTTCTTCGCTTGTTTTCTTCGCTTGTTTTCTTCGCTTGTTTTTTCTTCGCTTGTTTTCTCTTCGCTTGTTTTCTCTGATTGCTTTATCCACTTATTTGCGTCGTTTGCAAGCTTTGCTCGTTTTCTTCGCTTGCTTTCTTCGCTTGTTTTCAGCTCATATCTTTCAGATTAATCATCGTTTTTAAGCAGATACTTATTGCTTACTACCTTCATACTTAATGCAGCGCTAATTGTAGCGCTGTACACCGGTTCCACCGGACGAATAACAATGCCTTCCTTTTTACCGCCGTTAGGATAATCACCGTCGGCACGTTCAAGCAACGCCTCTACTGTAGGATATTTAGCCGGAAGATCAGTATCGATCTCTTCTATCGGAACGACGTCAAACTCCAGTTCTTTGCATATCTCCAGCATCCGGTCAAGTCCGACACGCTTACCATTCTCCATTACGGTAAAGACATACCACTCAGGCTTTTTGAGTTTCAGACGATTCTTCTGAATACCCGGAGCACAGAATTCTCCCTGAACTGTAAGTGAAGCCAGATTCTCTTTTACCTTGAAGGCTTCAAGCTTTTCCTTATATCCCCGCTCGTTTACGAGATTATAGAAATCGCTTTTGCCGTCATCTTTGTACTCATAATTATGACCAGTAACATGAAATCCGTTCTCATCTATGCTGACAGAATGAGAACTACCGTCCATTTTAGTACTGATATAATATTTCAGTCCTGCAAATTCATTTATAAGTTCCGGTTCTGCCTGTACCCTTGTTTCATCAGTATGAGGAATACTTCCCGGCAAATCTCCGGTGATAGTACCGCCGGAAGTTGCGCGCACCTCCATTTCCCACTTGCGGACATTCAGCAGTTCAGTAACATCAGAACCCACTTCAATATCAGCCGGGATTTCAGGAAATTTACTTAACGGAAGCAGCAGTCCCTGTGATACCTGACCACGGAACTTCTGAGTTTTCAGACGGAAACCTTCGCCCATAATATCGGTCTTTCTGTAGCTTGATGCTCTCAGAAACTCAAACTCGCTGCATACAGGAAGAAAACTGTCGATTTCAAAATACACAGCAAGATCCGTAGGTGCGAACTGATTTTTATTCACCACGCACTGCCATCCAAGGACATATGCCAGTTCTATTCTGTCAGCGCCTTCTATCGGCTCTATTTTCCATATTCTTTGTACGCTTGCTAATTTTCTGCTCATAATCAACATCCTTTCTTATTTTTCAATATCTTTTTCTTTATCCTGAAGAATATTCCGGATATAGTATGTACTTCTTCCAACACCGGATTTCACAATAACCTGCTCTTCCGTGAGCTTTTTTAATGCCGACAATACAGACGACCTTCCGAATAACGGACAGTTACTGATAACATCGCTGCCGGTGAATTTTCCTGTTTTGCTGTCAACATATACTTTTACAACATCATACGCTGAACTTTTAACGCCGATATCGTTCATCAGTCCTACACGCTTTTCAAATTCATTGTATGAGACAAGTATGATTTTAAGCATATATTTTATAAACGGTCTGTAATCATTGCGGTTTTCATACCAGTTATAATTCGACTGCTCAAGGACTTCATAATACGTTTCCTTGGTTTTCTCGATTTCTTTTTCGATACTTATATATTTTCCGACTGTAAACCCTGATCTGTAAAGCAGTAAAAGAGTGATAAGTCTGCTCATCCTTCCGTTGCCGTCATTAAACGGATGGATGCAAAGGAAATCGCATATAAAAACCGGTATCAGTATAAGCGGATCAACATATTCCATCGCCACAGCCCTGCTGAAACTCTCGCACAGATCTTCAACTGCCTGCGGAGTTTCAAACGGTTCAACAGGAGTAAATCTAACTTTCCTTGTGCCATCAGCCAGCGTTTCAGCTATATAATTCTGAACATTCTTAAACTTTCCGCCGAATTCAAGACCGGCTGGTTCAAGCAGATCTCTGTGAAGCTGAAGAATATAAGATGATCTTACCGGAATGTATTCATAATTCTCATGTATTGTTTTAAGAACATTACGATAACCAAGTATCTCCTGCTCATCCCTGTTTCGCGGCTGAGTTTTTTCATTTATCAGCT
>JBGUVZ010000523.1:0-3112 GCA_045220685.1 Oscillospiraceae bacterium
GGATTTTATGCCAACTGACTGTATTATACGCCACTCAAAACGTCCTGACCGAAAATTAGAGGAACGAATAGATGAGATATTCTACAGATCCAATTCCTCAACTGATGAAAATATGGCTGACGACTACGGATGTGCGGAACTCATAAAAATCTACTTTGCAGATCATGGAATAGAGTGGGACGAAGAAAACAATAAAATTGAAGCAAATACTGCTGAAGCAATAAAGCAATTCCGGTCTGATTTTGAAAACTTCAAGGGATCACTGGAACTTTCACAGAGTTACGGACAGATAGATACCGACCGTAAAGAACAGATTCTGGCTATGGTCACCATACAGTACGTAGAAAATGAGACTGCCCACAACTTCGGATACTTCGCACGTCTTATTTCACATATTGAATCAGCTATAAAGTTTGAAGCCAAGATACGCGAAAAATCTCTTAGGATTAATCTTGATACTGTTGCAGCAAATATCAATAACTCTGATAAAGCTGAAGAATTCATCAATGAAGCAAGAAAGATGCTTGAAAAACAGAATTACACAGTAGCAGAAGACCTGTTCCAGCGCATTCAGAATAATGATTTTGATAACAAAAATGACCTGCTCGATGAAGATAATTTACAAAGTTTTATCGATGAATACTCTGAAAACTATAAGATCGTTAATGACAAGTCGAGAAATCTCAAAAAGATCATTCAGAATTCCAGAAGTCCTATGAAAGATATTAAAAGAGGCATCGAACTTATTGAAAACTTCCCGACAGGCAAGAATCAGAACCCTGATAAAATCAAAAACCTTATCTCTACTCTTGGTTTTCCGGTTGACAGAATCAGTGTTGACGAAACCAATCAGGCAACTTACGACAGCTACAGCATAGAACTGATCAGAAGCACAAACGGCAAGAAAGAAAATTATACTCATCCTATATCGCCGTTCGGATCACTCGCTGAAGAAAACGGATTCCGGGTTGTCTGCCTTTTTGGTATGTATGACGCAAGAAGACTTATTGATAAATTCAAGGAAATAGGAACTACCCGTCATACACTGGTAATTCTTGATTATGCTTTACATGATTCCGACAGAAGAACATTAGCTCGTAAAATCAAAGAAGAATATTTTGACAAAATTTTCATTGTCGTAGACCGTGTATCTATATTCTATCTTGCTAAACATTATACTGAAAATACTGTCAACAGAGTACTTATGGAGATCACAATGCCTTATTCTTCATTCCAGCCGTACTCAGCAGACTCAGCCCGTCCTATTCCTGTTGAAATGTTTATGGGCAGAAAAGCTCAGCTTGAAGATATAGAATCTCCTGTGGGCGCAAACATAATCAGCGGCGGAAGACAGTTAGGAAAATCGGCTCTTCTCAGAATGGCAAAGTCTGATATAAATAATAACGAAAACGGCGACAGAGCTGTTTATGTTGAAATAAAAGACTGCAACTGCGCAAAAGCGGCAGCAAAAATCTCTGCTGCACTCGTTGACGAAGGTATATTACCTGAAGGCAGCGAAACCAGTGACTGGTCTTTACTTTCAAGAGCAATAAAGAAACGTCTTAATTCCCGGACAGATGTCAAAATTCCTTATCTGCTGCTTCTTATGGATGAAACAGATACGTTTATTGAAGACTGCAAGAATTATAATTACTCACCACTTGACGATCTTGAAGATATTCAGAGTGTTGGTGTAAACAGATTTAAATTTGTTATCGCAGGACTTCGTAATCTTGTGAAATTTGAAAAAGAGAAATCAATGGCCAACAACAGCGTTATAGCTCATTTAAGACAGTACACCATAAAACCGTTTACATACACTGAAGCCTGTGAACTTCTTGAAAAGCCGCTGCATTATCTCGGAATAAGATTCCCTAAGGATCAGTCATATCTTGTTTCACTTATTCTGGCAAACACCAACTACTTCCCTGGTTTAATACATTTCTATTGCGCTAAGCTTATTGAAGCAGTCAAAAAATACGATACAGTATTTGATGAAACAACTTCACCGCCATATGAGGTTACCGAAGATCATATTAAAAAAGTACTTGCTGATCCAGAATTCCGTAAACAGATAAAAGATAAGTTTGAGATAACTCTTAAGCTTGATACTGAGAACTACTATCACATAATTGTCGTTCTGATGGCATACTGTAACTATGAAAGCAACAGTACTGACGGATATTATGCCGAAGAGATCTATAAAACAGCTGTAGATTATGATGTTCATAAAATTAAAAATATCGATATTGATAAGCTGTCAGCTCTTATGGATGAACTGTGTGAACTCAATATATTAAGAAAAAATCCAAACGGAAAATACCTGTTCGCAAGATACAATTTCCTTCAGCTTCTCGGAACTTTAAAAGAAATAGAAAATATGATCATGGATTATTCAAACGAGGAGGTCTGATCTTATGGATATGCTTTGGTGGAATTCTGTGCCAAACGCCAGAAGATTTATAGAAGACATCGCAGACAAAATAGCCAGTGAAGAAAGTCTCGTTTACAACATCGATGATTATTTTCCATGGGCTGAAACATTCATTTCTATTCTTTCTGAAAAGTGTACAACATCGGAAAGAAAATTCAAAGTAATTTATGCTGATGAAATCGGAGACATACCTCCGGGTGAATATATCAAAGATAAATATTTCAAACCGGAGTTAAAACAAAAATACAGATCAGCAATCGGATATGAACGATTTGCGGCTGAAAACGATCATTCATCCGTATTAAAAAACAGTATTCTCCTTGTTAAATGTACTGATAAACAAGCGACTGATGCATGGATAGGTTTTGTTTCAGGATATGTTAAGTATCATAAACCCAACACTAATATGTGCAGCTTTATTATTGAAAATTGCTCTGAAAACAATAACAAATCCAGTATTACAAATCTATCAGCAAGAGATTACTTTCAGAAATATGATATTGATATCTTCACTTTGCTGATCACATCATCTCTGAAAAATGAAAGAAATGAAAATATCGTTATAAAAAGATATTCAGCAGAACTTGCATCATTACTTGCAGGAAACGATATTGAACTGGCTGCTCTCCTTGCCTGCAACGGAAAGAAACTTGCATTTCACACAGACTATGTAGTCAA
>JBGUVZ010000524.1:0-2066 GCA_045220685.1 Oscillospiraceae bacterium
GCCTTCAGAACAAGCCATTCAAATGATTCCGGCAAATATACATGAACATTTGACAAGCGCTTTACAAGCGATTCAAGTCTCGACATCTGTGTACCGAAAGCTGCTCCGTCTGCGATTATTAATATCTCATTCTCTCTATCAGACTTACAAATCATATTACGAATATTTGATTTTCCACCAGCCGATTGGCAATAGATGCCTGATTTTTCAGCAACTACAGTAAAGAATTCAAACCCTGAATTACTGTCTTCCGTTACGATCACTTCAGGCGATACAGGATAATACTCTGTTCTGTCAAAATCATAGATCCGGTAAAACTGATGATACACCGGTGTAAGTCCGCCATATTTTCCGGAACTGCGTATTCCATAGATCTCATCAACGCTTACCGGCAGCGTTTCCGGATTTTCTCTTGTTGCAATTATGAAGTAATTATTGCTGAAACGTATAGTCTCTGCAAACTCCTTACTTACAACAAATTTATTACCTTCATCGATAAATACAAGAGCATTGTCACATGAAGCAAGCTGTTCTTTCCACAGATTACCTGAAAGTACTCTGCACTCAGCTTCGCATACCAGTTCAACACCACTTTCTTCACCTTGTTCTATATATGCCTGAATCATTTCGATAAGAGTGGTTTTTCCGGTAGCACTGTCACCTCTGATCAAAGTGATATTACGCTTTATATCAAAATCGTATCTCATAGATCCGTTCTGAACCCTGATATGGTATATTCCCTTCATCAGACATACTCCCCTGCGATAACAGCGAGATCAAACATATTATGTACTGTCTCTCCTGTATTTAAAACCTCTATATCGAAATCATCATCACCAAATTCCATGATATGCCTGAGATTAATAGTAACGTCCTTTTCCTTACCAAGTTTAAGGAGCCATTCAGCGCAGTTATCACCGCAGTTGGAGGCATTAAAAACCTTATCCGGAATATGATCAATAAGTATCAGAGTCTTCACTCCGCCTGAAAGTGATACAGGTGCTATAACTCCCATAACCGGACTGGAAACCGCACCGTTTCCAAGGACTTCTGATTTGTCTATGTCCTTTATCATTTCACGTGTACGCTCATCTTCCATCCACTGTGGATTAAATCTGTTTTTAAAATACAGTGATGTATTGTAGATCGCACCTTCCATTTCTCCGTAAAAAATCTTAAGCATGATCACTCCTCCTTCTATCGGTGATTTTCCGGCAGGACCGGAAAATTATAATTCATTTTTCGAAGAAAAATGCTCATTTTCCTTTAACTGTACAATTATCGTTCAAACATCATACATAATAATGATACCAAGTTTATCAGTAAAATACAATAGCTATAAGAGAAAAAGCAATTATTGTTTTGACATTTCGTTAAAAAGATAGTATAATACAATTCATATGTATTTAACACAACGGAAACAAGCACTTTGTTTATATTTATACTGCATAACGATATTTCTTTAATTAGTCAGGCTGATCGTAAGTATATCATCAGCATTTACAAAAGGAGAATTCACATTATGAATAAAAGAACTCTTACCGGACTTACAGCATTTATTTTTTCATTATGTATAGCAGGCTGTTCTGCCGGACAGACAGACGGAAACGAGACTGCTGAAAACCTTACATCTGTAGTTTCGGATACAACAGAAGAACCTGCCACAGAGACTTCAGAATCAGAAACGACTGTACCTGAGACAACAGTAACTACTCTGGCTGAAACATCTGTACCGGCTACTATTACAGATATTACTGTAAAGGTAGAAGAGCAGACAGGAATGATGAACGGTATCACCGAACCAGCGGACTCCGGTAACGATGAACATGCAGTAAAATTCACCGTAATAGAGGAAGATGGTACCGTAGTGGAAGTAACCGATTCACAGGAAACACTTGATATGATTGCATCACTTGGCGAACTGAAAAGAGTCGGCGAAGAAAACTTCGGATTCATTGATATTCCGGTAGACTGGGATTATAAATCGAAATATGAATTACAAGGTATCGAGTATCTCAGGTTCGGCAGTCACGATGAAACACAGATGTTTACAATGAGTAAATGCA
>JBGUVZ010000525.1:0-7018 GCA_045220685.1 Oscillospiraceae bacterium
CAGAGACAGACTGTGTGGCTATTAAAGCCTAGCAGTCTGTTTTATTATACTTTCGAACGCATGTTATTTAGTATAGTTTCGAAATGAGAAAAACAGTCAAAATCTATTGACAAATTTGAAATAGATGATAAAATAAAGAAAAGATTTTTTTCATAATCATTTAAGGAGTATATGAAAATGGCAGATACGATATTTTATAATGTTCGTTTAAAGAGAACGGTAAATCCTAAAGAAGCTTTTGAACGCATCAAAAAGAAAATCAAGCCGAAAGGACCTACAGCTAAGTGGAATGTATCAACATGGGGAAAGACTTTGAAAATTGATTTCGGAGATGAAAAAAGCGAGATCTTTTGTCTTAAATTTGAAAACAATATTGCTGATGGATTCTGTAAAGTTGACTTCCCGATGGAAGGAGAACTTTTTGATGATGAGAAGAAGAGTGAATGGAAAACACTGATTTCAATTCTTTATTCATTAAAAACTCTGTGCCACAGTATAAGTGTGGACGATGATTATTCTCTTGTTGATGAATATTTAAAATCGCTGAAATACAAATTCGGTATAAGACAACTCAGACCTGAAGAAACAGTCAGACTTGAAAAGATATATGAGCTTGGTTTTACAGACTATGAGGCGTTTCTTCTTAAAATATTTTCCGATGACACAGAAAGAGAATTACCTGATCTGAATAATCTGGAAAAATCAATCAATCCGGGTATAAAACTCAGAGATCCTTTCCCGGAAATAAGTGCTTTATGGGAGACTTATATATTTGAAACTTCAACGCTTAAAAAGAAGTGCATTCGTGAGATTTATAAGGATGATGTCAAAATAGAAAATGGTCTGTATCATATCTCATATGATCCTCCGGCGGAAATCTATACTTTTGCACTGGGCGTTGGAATGCTGTTTTCAAATTATAGATTTGTGGCAAACACATGGGGCAGAGGAGTGAATGTCACAAGATATTTCAAAGACAAGTTTGTTCCGGAATTTACTGAAGCCGATAAATTTGAAAGATGCAGACTTGCCTACAGGTTTATGCTGTCAGTGTATGATTACTGTAAGTTTGAATTTGTCGGCAACGAAAAGATCAGAAATATGATAAAGGAATATGAAGATAGTCTATGTGCGAAACAGTGACAGAAACATCGGTTAAACTGAAAGGACGGTAAGTATAATGATAAAAGTATATTGCTACAGCAAATGCTCAACATGTAAAAAGGCTCTTAAATGGCTTGATGATAACGGCGTACCGTATACATCACTTGATATTAAGGAAGAACATCCGGATGAGAAAACTCTCAGAGAATTACATGCAAAAAGCGGCCTTCCGCTTAAACGATTTTTCAATACCAGTGGTATTTTGTACAGAGAACTTGAATTATCAAAGAAACTGCCGTCAATGAGTGATGATGAACAATTTGCACTTCTTGCATCTGACGGTATGCTCGTTAAGCGTCCGCTGCTTGTCGGAGATAATTTTGTACTGCCGGGATTTAAAGAAACTGAATGGAATGAAAAACTATGTATTTTTATGAAGTGATAGAAAAATGTGATATTGAAGAAGTAGTTCGTTGCTTTCTGAAAATATGCGTGAATTCACCTGATATTGAGCATACAGAACAGTGCATCAGGCATGCGATTGCTGATATCAAAGCTATAGAAGCGGTGAAATCTGATTCTGAAGTTATACAAATTGAAAGAGTTAAGACAGATGAAGAAGAATATGATTCTGTACATATGATTGAAGAGAACTCAGATACTAAATACGGACTGGAAATCAATCCGTGGAAATACACGCTTGGATATACCGTCGATGAGAAGAGCCTGTCCGAATATGGATATGAGAAATTTGTTGCTCTTGTTTTATGGGAAATGACCTGGTTTGGTTACGATGAGAAAACTATTCAGGATCATGTGAAGTCGTGGGATGAAGCTGAGTATGAAGGAAGAGATTTAGATGATATTTGAAATTCGGTACGCAGTGCGTTCCGAATCCGAAAAGGAGTATTTTCCTTCGGAAAATAAAATAGAAATTTTCCAGTCGTTGACTGGAAAATCACCGATTACAGAAACAGACTGTGTGACCACTCAGATCATGCAGTCTGTTTTTTAATTATGTGCCGAAGACACATCACATTTTTTGTTGTCTGTACCTGTAAAATGTGGTATACTAATAAAACGAATAGAAAAAGATATATAAGAATATTAAGGCAGGTTTTTGAATGAAAGACAAAAAGAAATTCGGGGTGCGGTTATTCTGTTATTTCACAGGATTGCTGATCATGACTTTAGGGGTTGCTGTATCGGTCAAATCTGTACTGGGCGTATCACCGAACAGTTCAGTACCTTACACAATGACAGTTGTATATGGTATTGACCTTGGAATTGCAACAATAATCTTTTCAGTTGTAATGGCTTTGCTTGAAATCCCGGTTCTGCGAAAGCAATATAAAGCCGTAAATCTCCTGCAGATTCCGGTCAGTATTGTTTTTGGTATGTTCATGACATCGTGCGTTAAACTTGTTAGTTTGATTCCGGATCCGTCGAATTTTGCAGTTAAACTTTTTCTGGCATTTGTAAGTACGATAATAGTAGCTGTAGGAGTTTTTCTCTATGTTTCAGCTGACCTAATACCGCTTCCGGTAGAAGGATTTCTTATTGCGCTCACTAAGGTGACTAAATTTGATTTTCCGACTTTAAAGGTTATCAGTGATGTAGCTATGGTCATAATATCACTTGCAACCTGTCTGATTGTTATTCATGCTTTCGGAAGTATAGGAATAGGAACTGTTATCTCAGCACTTTTAGTAGGTAATGAAGTAAAGATTCTGTCCAAGCGTTTTAAGGCACCGCTTAATAAAGCGATGGGACTTGAAAATCACTGATGAAAAAAGGGGATATCTTATGAAGGAAGAGTTTATTGAATGGGCAAGAAATAACGGCTGGGATGTCGTTGAAGATCACGATAAGGCGGAATTACCGGATCACATCAAAGAGCGTTACACCATACCGGAAATATGGTATGAATTCATTGCACGGATAAGTTTATTTCAGAACCAAGATGCGACAAAATGGTTTCTTACTCCTCGTGAGTACAAGAATGATCTGAACGAAGGCTTCCGCTGGAATGAATACGAACTTGAAAGCCTTGAATGGTGTGATGATGCTGAACCGATTAAAGCTTTCTGGGACAGATATCTGCCGATATTCAGATCAGTTGAAGGTGAATATTCCTATTATGCTATAGATACAGTGAACGGAAATGTAGTTAATGGGTTTGAACCGGAATATGAAGAAGCGACTGTTGTATCGGAAGATTTTGAATCATTTTTAAAGAAGATCATGTCTGGAGAGATTGAGCTGTAGAATTACGCTGCAGAGCGTTTCTTATTCTGTTGCCTGAAATTACGAAACGTGTTATACTTAGAATAATGGAGGTATAGAACATGCTCAGTATTTATTTTGGTACATACAATGGTGATAATTACATAGATAATCCGGATCTGTATTTCGACAATACTTATGAGGATGAATGGCTTAATGATCCTGTTTCAAAACAGATGGTGAAGGATATTGACCGTTCAGAACTGGTTAGTCCTAATCTGGTTATAAGTCCGGTGCTTGGTTCAATACCTGTGAGCAGACTGTCTGGCGGAGTAAAAACTCTGATACAGATCAATAATGATAAAGATCATGTTTATAATGCATCTGCATGCGGTGACAATTGCGTACCATGGCTTTTAAAAATAGCAGAAGAAAAAGATGTTCTTGTACGTCTCGGACATCTGATGCGGTTTCCGGATAAAGACTTTCGTATTCGCATAGCCAACACGGATGAAATAGTTGATTCACGGCAAGTCCTTGTTCAGAGAGTTATTTCTGAAGGAATGCTTGATGAATAAGGTTTATGTGAATTTTACGGGGGTGCTTTCATGACCGGAAGATACGAAATAGTTTTATACAATAATAAAATTTGCTACAGACTTGATGTAAAGCGTAATATTACGGTGCTCAGAGGAGACAGTGCTTCAGGAAAATCTGAACTGATCCGTCTTCTTGGAGCATATAACAGCAATCCTTCGTCATCAGGAATTACACTGATCTGCGAAAAGAAATGTACGGTGCTCAATGAAGAAAACTGGCAGTTGTTTACGGAAACATATTCAGACAGGATCTTCTTCATAGATGAAGGAAACGGATTCCTCAGAACAACTGAATTTGCTGATACCGTTAAGAAATCTGATAATTACTACATCATTATCAGCAGGGAAGGTATGCCTAATCTTCCTTACAGCATTGAAGAAATATACGGACTTCGTGAGGGCAGCGATTCAGGTAAATACAGACTTCCCAAGCGGATATACAATGAAATGTATCGGCTTTATGGAAATGTTCCTGAATCTATATTAGATCTGAATGTTGTTGTAACCGAAGATTCAAATTCAGGGAATGAATTTTTCAGTCTGCTGTTTCCTGATAAGTGTATCAGTTCTGCAGGAAAGAGCAATATCACAAAAATATTATCACAGCATTTCAATGAAAGAGTGCTGGCGATAGTAGACGGAGCGGCGTTTGGCCCGGAAATGCAGAAGTGTATGGAGTTATCCGATGCATCCGGTGGTGCAATATCAGTCTATGCACCCGAATCTTTCGAATATTTGATTCTACAGTCAGGAATCTTAGAAGTTCCAAAATCAGTTCTCGAAGAAACATGGAATTATGCAGACAGCGCAAAGTATTTCAGCTGGGAAGAATTTTTTACGCATTATCTGTCTGACACTACAAGAAACACTGTAAGTCAGTATTCTAAGAAAAAACTGAATGACTTTTATAAGACTGCGGGGAATGTCAAAAGCGTTTATGATGTGCTGCCCGAATCTATGAAAGCAATAGTGGATGCCTTTTAATAGAAAAGGTGTATTTCCCTTCGGGAAATAAGATAATAAAGTTTGTCATGCCCCTTGTGGGTATGACAAATTCAATTATGTGCCGAAGGCACATCACCTTTTCGGCGTGCGGAATTGGTTTAATACCTGTCTCTAAAAACAACGTATTTCTGTTATTATTAACCTTGACAACACACTCTTTGTATGCTAAAATGATGATAACAAAAGCAAAGGCGCTTCTCTTTAAAAACTGAGAAGCGCCTTTTTTAGAAAATGCTGGTTTATTGATCAGTGTTTTCTTAGTAATCTCAGACGGAGGTAAGGGTGTCCTATGATTTCATTAAACGATTATTTATTTTCCGGCAATACAGTTCTGAAGATCCTGCATCAGTATTCGTCAGATTTGAAAAGTTCTGCTAAACTTGAACACAATCCTGTTGATCTTATGCACAGCAATTTCCTTATTCAGATAACAGAACTTCTTGAGCATAACGACTTCCTTACTTCACAGTCCCAGAGAATAAAGGAATTTTACAAGTACATGACTCAGAAATATCCGTTCCTTGCTTTCACATTCAAGGGCAGGATAAAATCGCTTATCAGGGCTGAGGAAAAATTCAACGGATATATTCTTGAATACATTTATCAGTACTACAAAACTAACGGCAGATATCCGGGAGAAGCGGAGATAAAAAGCGGGATCTCATGTTTCAGGGACCTTATCGCTTACCGTATAGTGATCTCGCTTCCGCAGTGTCATGTAAAAGATGGTGAGAACGCTGAAGAGAAGGAACTTATGTATCTGTATGAAATAGCAAACACTCTTCCTGAATTCCTTGAAGAGAGAGGTTTCACTGCCGAGCTTTCCGGTGTAAGTACGGAAAAAGCTTCTGATTTTCTTACGGAGACAAACAAGCCGTACTACAGGGATTATGTAAATACACCTCGTTCTTCAGGATACCGTTCGCTCCATATCACTTTTTACGACAACCCTGCAAGATGCTACACTGAACTGCAGCTTCGTACAAAAGATATGGACGATCTTGCTGAGATAGGCGAGGCAAATCATTTTGGATATGAAAAGCGGCAGGAAGCAAGCAGATCCAAACGAGATATTATTCCGGAGGGCGAATGCAGATATTTTGATGAGGCATATGAACGTCTTATAAAGCTGCAGGAACTTGATCTGTCTGCAGTAAATGTGAATATGTTCAAGGCCCTCAATAATCAGCTTATAAACGACGGATGCGGATTATTCAGAGGACGTCAGATCCTTCCTTTTGAGCATCTGTCAAGATTTCAGAATGATCTTATTGACTGATTACGTAGGGTTCAATAGCAGAAAATTCGGACGTCAGACTAAAGAATTGACGGTGTGACGGGTAAAAAAATCTGCTCTGTAAGATTGCATACAAAACTGGCTGCATGTGGTAGGTAGATATCACATGCAGCTTTCCTTTAGCACAATTACATATTTTCATGCACAAATTGTTCTGAAACTCTTGACATATTGCATGAAAGGTAGTATAATACATAGTATAAAGGCGAGTAAATCTGCATTTTTTTATGCAATTTATTCATTTATGATATTTGTAAAAAGAATAGGGGTTGTTTAATTATGAACGAAAAAACAAAGGAACTGTTAGTTGAACGCATGACAGAGAATCTGGTAGTGCTCCGTGCTAAGCTCGGAATCACACAGGCTGAACTTGCAGACATTGCAGGTATGAGCAGACAGACGATTCTTGCCATCGAGAAGAAGCAGAGAACAATGACATGGAATACTTTCCTTTCACTTCTTTTCATCTTCTCAGTAAACAAGAATACTGAAGCGCTTCTCAAGCTTTTCGAGATTCTTACTGATGAACTCATCGACTACATAACAGTTAAGAAGTGATGAATCGTTCATGATGATGCCGGATTTTACGGAGGGGTTTTATGGAGATCTATTTCTGTCCCGAATGCGAGGGAAGGCCGTACACAGAAAGCACTAAGGCAGGTACGAAATGTCCTGTATGTAAGGCGCGTCTGCAGTTTGCAGATGTTTCTGAAGCTAGTCTTGCGGGAAGGCCGAAACTTGAGACAAAGGGGAAGAAAAAGACTTCAGAAAAGGGTAAGGGAAAACC
>JBGUVZ010000526.1:0-2246 GCA_045220685.1 Oscillospiraceae bacterium
TTTACAGTCCGCCGGAAAATTTCCTTCGCCGAACATCTCATTTGCCACGAGATTTCCAAGACATTCGAGCAGAACTGCACTTCCCGGTTCGATATCGGCATCTCCGGCATCGGTATATTTCTCGATAGTCTCAAAGCCCTTCGAAGCACGCATCTTACGGTGTCTTTCAATAGCCTCATGAGCCTCTTCACCGAATGGCATCATGGTAGCCATATAATATTTCCTGCCGGAAAATCCATCAAACAGCGATTCAGCATAACGGGACTTCCCGCATTTCGAACCGCCGGTAATAAGTATCATCATAGTGTTAATTTGTTTGTGATCGTTTTTCTATTTTTAAACTTCATACACTAAAGTATAATCGATTTTGTCAAATGTGTCAACGATGATAAGTCTTCGGTGTGCTTCTGAGAGCTTATTTGCAAAATTTTCATTCATCTGCGTTTAAAATATACTGGACTTTTGAATGATAATGTGATATTATATACTTATAAGAGATGAAACAGTGGAAATAACTATTGTCACTGAGCAATGACTTTTTCATTTGATATCAGTGCATTTATTTTCACACATGAGAAAAGCGAGGAACAACATATGAAATATTCAAAAGAGAGAGAACGCAAATACTACAATCGGAAACTTGTCAGAGGCAGTATAAGAGACGAAGTTACGAAATTAGGCGATGACGTAGATAATGGTACTTACGAGTTTCCATGGAAAAATTTCATCATTAGCACTACAGGAACCATACTCGGATTAATACTGCGTGACATGATTGGAACAGAGACACTGATTCCAAACAAAGGCTTAAAATTCTGCGCTGATGTTGTTATTCTTGTAGTTATGATATCATTGGTAAACTTAGTAGTGATAGGATTTTCAAAGCTTTTAAAACCTAAGGCAAACTGATAGTTTAGAATTTTATTTATCCCCCGTATACGGAAACGTAACGGGGGATTTCTATTGTACGCCTTCGGCGTGCTTTTGAAAACAGACCGCCGTTCGGCGGCTGTTGGATCCGCCGTGTACGGAATGGCACATTCCGTATCGGCGGATTTCAATTGAATCGGGGCTCAGCTCCGATTCTTCCATTTTCCGAAAGGGATTCACATATTACGCCCCTTGCTTCCGGGAACTTTGAAGATTATTAATTTCTCAAAATGAAGCAGAATTAGCGCCATTATCCATGAAACAAATACATTTCCGGCAAAAATAAGCGTTCCGATGCCGTATCCCCAATTGAGAAATCCGTAAAAATCATTGGTATCCGGCCATTCGCCTTTTCCGTTTATGATTATATTTACAGTATATACAAACCCGTAAATTGCGGTCGGTATCATAGCCAGAAATGTCTTTCGGAACGGAATACGTTCTGATATCGTCTTAAGTATAACAAATTCCGTCATTGCCACAAGCGGTTCTAATAAATGAAAATAGAGATTTCCTCCAAGATACATATTCATATCGGGATAAGCTGGTTGCAGGAAGAAGGCAACCACTGCAAATGTAACTCCGACTTCAGCTGCAGCAAGGAGTTTCCATATAAGCGGCAGAGACTTTCCTTTTATATCACAGACGAGTTTTGCGACAGCCACTCCTCCGCAGAAGATATTGGAAAGCACAGTGAAATATTTCAGATTATATATTCCTTTGGATGTCAGTACTCCGCCATCTTCTCCGGTAAGAAACATATAATATCCGCCGATGACAGTAAATATAATTATGATAACATTAAGACAAAAGCAGATCTTCCATCTTACAGTATTTCTTTTTGAATTTTCATTACTCATCCTAAGTACCCCTTTTAATATCGTTATCTAAAATCATTATAGTACTCCTTAAAGATACACCAAGTCTCCATTATTTGTTATCACTGCGCTGAGGATAAATCTTCGTACTTTGCAATATTCTCCTCTTCGAAAGTATGTGAATTCCGATACAGTGCAAGCGCTCCGTCGAGAAGCGGAAGGAGGAGAAGGCCACCGGTGCCTTCGCCGAGGCGGAGACCTGCATCGATCACCGGATGAAGTTCCATCATATCGAGGAGACCTTTGGCCGCTGGTTCGCCGGAACAGTGAGACGGAAGAATGTAATCAGCACACTGAGGTTTTATTTTAAACGCTATCGCTGCTGCAACTGCAGATATCACACCATCAATAACGACCGGAATTTTATAAACAGCACCACCAAGAAAAAGGCCTGTCATTGCTGCTATCTCCAGTCCGCCGAGTGTCTGAAGCAGATGA
>JBGUVZ010000527.1:0-3590 GCA_045220685.1 Oscillospiraceae bacterium
TAAATGCTCCCATGTCAGAGAGTTCCTTGATCTTCTGAGCTGAAAGGAGGAAGTCAGGATCTGAGTAAGAACCGCCCTGCTTGAGAAGTGTCTTCTGAAGCTTGTCAGGGCCAACAGACTTAAGTGTAAGACCATCGTGAAGCATTGCAAGAACCCACTTGTCCTTAGCACTTGTAGCGATAGGTGTTACGCCTGCAGCCTTGAGTGTTGAGCATACATTTACAAAATCATCCCATGTTGCCGGAGCTTCGAGGTTGTTTTCCTTGAAGATCTTCTGGTTGTACCACATTGCTGATACAGGAGTTACGATTGTTGAACCGTAAACCTTTCCGTCATATGTGATGTTTGCAACAGCTGCTTCTGAAAGGTCTTCCTTATAGTTTCCGTAGTAGCTTGTGAGGTCAAGAACCTTGCCTGAATCAACGAATGGCTGTGAGAAGCCGCCTGCCCATGTATAGAATACATCCGGGAGTTCGTTAGCTGCTACTGCAGATTTGATCTTTGTCTTGTATGATTCATTTTCAAATGTTTCGTGAACTACCTTTACGCCAGGGTGTGATGTTTCAAAGTCCTTGATAGCATCAGCGTAAGCTGTATGGAAAGAGTCACTTTCTGTAGCAATACTCCAGAGTGTAAGTGTTGTTTCCTTAGCAGCATCGTTTCCGCCGCCTGCATTGCCTGCATCACTGCCTGCCTGTGAATTGTCTGCCGGTGCTGTAGAACCGCATCCTGTAACTACTGCTGCCATAAGAACTGCAGCTGCAACTCCGCTTAAAATTCTTCTGATTTTCATAATATAAAATTCCTCCTGTTTGTGAAATTATTTTGTTTGTTTTCACATCTCTTGATGTTTCCATTATAGCTCATTTATTGCTCTTATGGAATGCATAATCTTTACTTGATGTAGGTAATATTTTTACGACTTGATTTTATCGTTCATGTGAACGATCACTAATAATCAGACTGTGTATGAAGATCTTATTATAGGTTTAGCACAATAAAAATATTTTAAACATCGCATTTTTCACAATGTAATCACAATAACTGAAATAATCAACAACAATTTTTGACCAGTACTCTCTAATGAAAATTGCTTATTGCATTATTCCCGATGTACAATATATATAAAAAAGCAATTGACTTTAGGCTCATAACAATGTATAATTACATTATACTGTTCCATACAAGGAAAGGAACAGTAACTATACTGTAAAACACGAACACAAAGGAGGAATCATTATGGCCATTTCACTTCAGAAGGGTCAGAAAATTGATCTTACAAAAACAAACCCGGGTCTTCAGAAGGTAATCGTAGGACTGGGCTGGGACGTTAATAAATATGACGGAGGTTCAGACTTCGACCTCGATACATCAGCTTTCCTGCTCGATGCTTCAGGCAAGGCTCCTTCAGATTCATCATTTATCTTCTACAATAATCTCAAGTCAGACTGCGGTTCTGTATGCCACATGGGCGACAACCTCACTGGTGCAGGCGACGGCGATGATGAACAGATCAAGGTAAACCTTGCAACAGTTCCTGCAAACATCGAAAAGATCGCTTTCACTGTTACAATACACGATTATGAGACAAGACAGCAGAACTTCGGTCAGGTTTCAAATGCTTACATCCGTATCCTCGATGAAGCTACAGGCGTAGAACTTATCAGATACGATCTCTGCGAAGACTTCTCAATTGAAACATGCCTCGTTGTCGGCGAACTTTACAGACACAACGGCGAATGGAAATTCTGTGCTGTAGGAAGCGGCTTTACAGGCGGTCTTGCATCACTCTGTTCAAATTACGGCCTTAATGCAGGCTGATTATAATCAAAAAATTTTAAACTCAAAATGCCTCTGTTCATTTCGGACAGAGGCATTTTTATTACTTATAAATATCGTTTTTTTTCTTTTCGAGTTCTGATTCAAGCCATGATTTGAGTTCTTCAAGGCCCTCCGGTGTTTTTTCAAACTCCTTAACATCAACTATGTCTTCTTCAGGAGTTTTGGCAAGGCAGAACTTTCCCATCCATACGGTAGCTGTAAGAACATCACTGTTTACTATTTTATAATTGAATGTATTGGCTACGCTGCCTGTGTAATTGTTTTTCTCTGCAAAATAAGTAAATCCGGGTATATCAAATACTTTTTCCATTCTGATCCTCACGAATATATATTTTTGCCGAATTTCTTCGGCATAATAAACTTTGTAAAGCAGTCGTTGAAATAACGGTCTGTCATACCTGAAATATAGTCAACGACTATTCTCCCCTGCATGCCGTTTTCAGAATACTTCTTAAAGTACTCAGGATTATATGAGTTCAGATAATCACTGTATATCTCAGCCGCAGGATTGCCGGAAACCAGCTGTTCATAAAACCTGTCATAAACAACGACAAACATGTTGCGGAGTTTAGAATCCTCATCTTTTATCGACGGATTCTTGTATATCCTCTCATAATTGAACTTAAGGAGTCGCTTCATAGCAGAATAGATCTCAGGAGAAATCGTTAGATAAGGGCAGCCATAACTGTTTACGATTATATCAGAAATGAGTGCGTTTATTATGCTGCTGTTGTTGTCACCAAGAACTTCAGTCACTTCGGAAGGAAGTTCACTTCTTTCGATTATCTTCAATGTGACTGCATCTTCTATATCACGGCCTATATAGGCAATAATATCACTTATACGAACAACGCATCCTTCAAGAGTCATCGGTGTTATTTTTGCACTGTAGTTTTTCTCAGTAAAACATTTGTTGTATTCCTCCAGAAAACGATCAAAAGTCTTGGTTCTGTCCGGCTCATATCTAGACTGAAGTATTTCTCCGTTATGCGCAAGCACACCGTCAAGCACCTGCAGGCTGAGATTAAGTCCTTCCCCGTTCTTTTCGAGTTCCATAAGGAATTTTACACTTTGCGCATTGTGACAGAAGCACCCCATATTCTTTTCATCGCAGATAGAATCAAGATATCTTTCACCGTCATGGCCATACGGTACATGGCCAAGATCATGTGCAAGCGCAATAGCTTCAATAAGATCTTCATTAAGTCTGAGACAACGGCCGATCATTCGCGCAATTTTGGAAACAAGCTGAACATGAAGAACGCGGTGTGTAATATGGTCATTGTCAAAGAAGGAAAATACCTGAGTTTTATCGATATATCTCGTATATGCCTTGGAATGAATTATCCTGTCTGCGTCATGAAAAAACGCAGGACGGACATTTTTCCTGTCCGGTATAGATTCCTCGTGAAGGCGAATGCATTCCGAGCTTCTGCAGGCAAATTTACTGAATGTTCTTATTTCACGTTTATATTCTGATTTTATGATATCGCTGAACACTTTGTACTTCAGGCTTTCATCCATTTTTCTCACCCCTGTATCAGTAATAAACTCTCTCCTAAACATACCTGCCGCATACTGAAAGTACACGGCAGGAAAATTATCTTCTTATTTAAGCACTGCCGGAAGACCGTTTACAACAATGTTCGGGTCATCAAGGTCGATTATAAGGCAGTTTCGGCCTTCTATGCTGCTTGTTCTGAGTCTTGAAGCAGCATCTTTCTTTATGTTGATAGTTACGTCAGGTG
>JBGUVZ010000528.1:0-4571 GCA_045220685.1 Oscillospiraceae bacterium
AAATGACATGAACGCATGGGTAAAGGTACTCGGCGAGACAGTTTCACTGTTCGGCGGAAACGACGATACAGGAAACCTGTTTACAAAGCTTTATGAAAAGAGCCTTGAAGGTGACGCTGACTGCGGCGGAGTTATGGTATGCAATTACCTTGCCGGTGAGAGCATAACACACTTCGACGAAGGCCGTCCGATGGTGATCAGAAATGCAGAAAGTAATTTCACTCTTGCTAATCTGACCCGTTCAATGCTTTATTCCACGATCGCCACACTGAAAACCGGCATGGATATACTCGCCGGTGAAGGAGTAAAGATAAATTCGCTTACCGGACACGGAGGTCTTTTCAAAACTCCTGTAGTCGGTCAGAAATATCTTGCTGCTGCATGCAAAGCTCCGGTAACAGTTATGAAAACAGCCGGCGAAGGCGGTCCTTACGGAATGGCTCTTCTGGCAGCATACATGATGTGCGCAGAAGAAAGCGGTACACTTGAACAGTTCTTAAATGAAAATGTATTCAGAAACACTGAAGTTTCTGTAATGGCACCTGATGAAAAGGATGTACAGGGCTTTGAAAAATACATGGAAAGCTACAGGAACCTGCTCGATGTTGAACGCACCGCAGTAAATACATTGTAAAAGGAGATAATTGTAATGAAAAAATACGAATTCTGGTTTGTCGTAGGTTCACAGCTTCTCTACGGCGAAGAAGTGCTTAATACAGTAGCAAAAAGAGCAGAAGAAATGGCAGCTCACCTTTCATCAAAGCTTCCTTTCCCGGTAAGATACAAGGTAACTGCAAAGAGCAGCGACGAGATAACATCCGTTATTAAGGAAGCAAACTACAGAGACGAATGCGCAGGCATTATCACATGGTGCCACACATTCTCACCAAGCAAGATGTGGATCAGCGGTCTTAACGAACTTCAGAAGCCATGGTGCCACTTCGCAACACAGTACAACCGTGAGATTCCTAATGAAGAGATTGACATGGACTTCATGAACCTCAACCAGGCTGCCCACGGTGACAGAGAACACGGATTTATCGGAGCAAGACTCCGCAGTGCAAGAAAGATCATCGCAGGCTACTGGAAGGATGAAGACGTTCAGGAAAGACTTGCTTCATGGATGAGAACAGCAGTCGGTGCTGCATTCTCAAAGGAAATGAGAGTAATGCGTTTCGGCGATAACATGCGTGATGTTGCAGTTACAGAAGGTGACAAGGTCGAAGCTCAGAAGAAGTTCGGCTGGCAGGTAAACACCTGGGCAACCGGTGATCTCGTAAAGGAAATGTCACTTGTAACTGAAGCTGAGATCGACGCTCTTATGGACGAATACAAAGCTTCATATGACATCGCCACTGACAACATAGAAGCTATCCGCTATCAGGCTAAGGAAGAGATAGCGATGGAAAAAATGATGAAGCGTGAAAAGTGCTCAGCATTTTCAAATACATTCCAGGATCTTTACGGAATGGAACAGCTTCCTGGTCTTGCTTCTCAGCACCTTATGTCAAAGGGCTACGGCTACGGCGGTGAAGGCGACTGGAAGGTTTCAGCACTTACAGCCATCATGAAGGTCATGGGTGAAAACGGAAACGGTGCTTCTGCATTTATGGAAGACTACACTTATCACCTTGTTCCTGGTTCAGAATACAGCCTCGGCGCTCACATGCTTGAAGTGTGCCCGTCTCTTGCAGCCGGCAAACCGAGAATTGAAACTCATCACCTTGGAATCGGCATGAACGCAAAGGATCCTGCACGTCTTGTATTTGAAGGCAAGGCTGGAAAAGGTATCGTAGCGTGCATCATCGACATGGGCGGCCGTTTCAGACTTATCATTCAGGATATTGAATGCGTAAAGCCTATCATGGATATGCCTAACCTCCCTGTTGCAAGAGTTATGTGGAAGGCACTTCCTGACTTAAGAACAGGTCTTGAATGCTGGATATGCGCAGGTGGTGCTCACCACACAGTTCTCAGCTACGACGTAACAGCTGAACAGATGATCGACTGGGCAAGAATCATGGATATTGAGTGTGTTCACATTACAAAGGATACTACAGTTGAAAGCCTTGAACGTGAACTTCTCGTAAATGATCTTGTATGGAAACTTAAATAATCAAGTGTTTTTAAAATTTACTTACTCCCCTCCCTTCTTCATAAGAACGGAGGGGTAAGTTTCAATATGAAAGGAAGATAACTATGCTCGAAGAATTAAGACAGAAGGTTTACGAAGCCAACATGGAGCTTCCGAAAAGAAATCTCGTAACTTTCACCTGGGGTAACGTTTCCGGAATAGACAGGGAAAGCGGTATCATCATAATCAAGCCATCAGGAGTTGAATACAACGAACTCCAGCCAGGAAATCTTGTTGCCCTTGACCTTGACGGAAATGTTGTTGAAGGAAAGCTCAATCCTTCATCCGATACCAAGACCCACATCGAACTCTATAAAAGATTTCCTGAGATTGGCGGTATAGTTCATACACACAGCCCGCACGCTGTTGCATGGGCTCAGGCAGTAAGGGATATCCCGTGCTATGGTACAACACACGCTGACTACTTCTACGGTCCTGTACCGTGTACCAGAGAGCTTACAAAGGCTGAACTCGATGAAGACTATGAAAAGAACACAGGTAAAGTGATCATCGAGACATTTGAAAGCAGAAACCTTAATGTTAATGCAGTTCCGGGCGTTATCTGTGCAAGCCACGGTCCTTTCACCTGGGGTAAAGACGCTGCCAAAGCTGTTTACCACGCTGTCGTACTTGAAGAAGTAGCTAAAATGGCGCTTATGACTGAACAGCTGAAAAAAGATGCTGTTCCTGCTCCGGATTATCTTCAGGACAAGCACTACATGCGCAAGCACGGTCCGAACGCTTACTACGGACAGAAAAACTAATTTGCATTCTGTATTTTCATAATATAAGGAAACGGCTGATACCAGTGAATGATTCATGGTATCAGCCGTTTTTCTGACTTATGCACCGCAAAAATACGTTTACCTTAAAAACAAAACGTGTGAACAGATAATGTCTGTCCACACGCATATATCTTTTACTTGTTAAGTGCTTCCTTTACAGTCTTTTCAAGGATCTCAAGACCTTCGAGAAGAATGTTGTCTTCAATTGTAAGCGGAGGCATTACTTTAAGAACACCGTCGTGTCTGCCAGCTACTTCAAGAATGAGTCCGTTGTCAAAAGCCTTGTGAACGCATTCAACTGCAAGCTTTGAGTCAATAGCGTTTAAATCGATTCCCCAGATAAAGCCTATTCCTCTGATCTTTATTCTTTCATCAAGAGATGCTATACGTTCATTAAGGAACTTTTCTATGATCGCTGACTTGCGCTTTACATCACTTTCAAGATTATGGTCATTGTAGTATTCAATACCTGCCTTGCTTCCCACGAAAGCAAGCTGATTTCCTCTGAATGTTCCGTTATGTTCAGCAGGACGGAAGATGTCGAGTTCAGGCTTTACAAGAACGATAGACATCGGCATACCAAGACCGCTGATAGACTTGGAGAGAACGACCATGTCAGGTACTATTCCTGCTCTTTCAAATGAGAAGAATGTGCCTGTTCTGCCGTTGCCTACCTGAATGTCGTCAACGATCATTATTATTCCGTGATCATCGCAGATCTTTCTTACATTCTTTAACCAGTCGGCATCAGCAACATTGATACCGCCTTCAGCCTGTACAGTTTCAAGAATAATAGCTGCCGGCTTGTCAAAACCGGAGTGATCATCTTCGAGAACTTCCTTAAGGTATTCTATTGAATCGATACGGCTGTTGCAGTAAGGCATGAAGGAAACATTGTCAAGAGGAACTCCTGCTCCCTCACGGCTTATTCTGTCCGTTGTACACGCAAGACTTCCCATGGACATTCCGTGGAAAGCACCTGAAAATGCAAATACGTTTGTGCGTCCTGTGTTTTTTCTTGCAAGCTTAAGTGCCGCTTCAATAGCATTGGTACCTGTGGAACCGCAGCACATTACCTTGTAGTCAAGTTTTCTAGGGATAAGTATACGGTTTTCAAGAGCTTCGATAAATTCTCTCTTTGCTTTTGTATACATATCGAGAGCATTTATAATACGGTCACTGCTGAGATAATCAAGAACAGCTTTTTTTATTTCCGGATTATTGTGTCCGTAGTTTACCGAACCGGCAACAGCGAGAAAATCGATATAGCGATCACCGTTTTCGGAAAACAGTTCTGCGTTTCTTGCTTCATCAAAAACAACCGGGTACTTTCTGCAGTAGGATCTTACATTGGATTCATATTTTTCAAAAGTTTCAAACATTGTTAGTCTTCTTTCTGACGTTTAATATTACAAAAAAATCTCATTAAAAAACGGTCATTTTTAATTTTATCACTGTAAAAACCAAACGTCAAGTTGTTTTGAAAAATAATTTTCAGGGATGAGCTGATCCGTATTTTACAGATCAGAAAAATACGGATCAGCTCATCCCTGAAAATTATTTTTCAAAACTACTTGACGTGTGGTTTTTACAGTGATAAAATTAAAAATGACCGTTTTTTAATGAGATTTTTTTGTAATATTAAACGTCAG
>JBGUVZ010000529.1:0-2481 GCA_045220685.1 Oscillospiraceae bacterium
TATCTCAATACTTGCCGGAACACCGGTTGGTTCGACTATCGTTGCCGTTGACGTTGCTGCTTTTGCGCTCTGCTGTGGTGCAGGTGCTCTTACCGGAGGTTTAAGAAAATGAAAAAAGTTTTAGGTATACTCGTCTGTTCTTCACTTATACTTTCTCTTGCCGGATGCGGTCAGGTAAATGGAAATGCCGGTCGAACAGCAGGTAATGTTCCGGGAGTCAATGATGTTCTCGAAGCAGGTAAAAATGCTGCAGAACAGACAGAGGCGACAGAAGATGAAGCAATAACAGAAAATCTCACTGAAGAAAGTGATGTCTCTGTCACTGAAGATTCAGTTTCTGAAGCTGAGAACCAGCAGGTAACAGAAAATACTGGTTCTGCAGAAGATGAAGATCCGAACACTGATCCTGAGAGTTCCATTCACTTTGATATGTCCTCAGTTGATATGAATAAAATAGATGTTGATCTTACCACTCTTTCAAGTACGATGGTTTATTCAGAAGTCTATAACATGATGACGACACCGGATGACTACATCGGAAAAGTTGTCAAGATGAACGGTGCCTTTACAGTATTTCATGATGAAGGAAGCAGCGATTACTTTTTTGCCTGTATCGTTAAAGATGCCACAGCATGCTGTGCACAGGGAATAGAATTCCTTCTTGCCGGTGAACACAGTTATCCTAAGGATTATCCTTACGAGGGCGATGAGATATGCGTTGTCGGTGTTTACGATACATACAAGGACGGAGACAGCACATACTGTACTCTGAAAAATGCGAAAATAGTTTAAAAAAATAAAAAATTCTTATTGACAAATAAAAATTAATGTGATATCATAAATTTAATGGCTGTGAAGAAGACAGGTAAATGATTGCCTCTTTGTACAGAGAGCCGGCGGTTGGTGCGAGCCGGACATAAGCAATGATTTGTATCCCTTCTGAGCTGGAACACTGAAAATGAATGTAAGTGTTCCCGTGATGCTGCGTAAATGTAAAAAGCTTATTGGAGCTTGTAAGTGGTGACTGCAGATATGCAGCACAATTTGAGTGGTACCGCGGGAATCGATATGATGCTCGTCTCAAAGTTAAAAGGCTTTGGGACGGGCTTTTTTAGTTTCGTCCTGAACAATCAAACTTAAAAAGGAGTAGTTATTATGAACAATCAGGAAAATCTCGGTAGCGCCGAAAGCAAGATCAAAGAGGTCGCTGAACGTATTGCAAGACTTCGTGATGATCTTGGCTTCTCAGTTGAAAAAATGGCTGAACTCACTGATTACTCTGTTGAAGAGTACAAGCAGTTTGAAGCAGGCGAAAAGGACTTCAGCTTTACTTTCATTTATAAATGTGCAAATGCTTTCAATGTTGAAATAACAGACATCATGGAAGGAAGCAGCCCGGCACTTAAGAGCTATACTGTTACCAGAAAGGGACAGGGTGCTCCTATCGTAAGAAGAGAAGGTTTCGTTTATAACCGTCTCGCACCTATGTTCAAAAACAAGATAGCAACACCTTTCCACGTTGTTATCCCTTATTCAGAAGAAGAACTCTCAAAGCCGCTTCACATGTCAACTCACAAGGGACAGGAATTTGACTACGTTCTCAAGGGCTCACTCAGAATGGTTATCGGTTCACACACCGAAACACTTCACGAAGGCGACAGCATCTACTTCGACAGCTCTATCCCGCACGATGACATCGCTCTTGGCGGTGAATCATGTGAGATCATTGCAATGATCATGCCTCCTAAGGGTGAAAAGACTGACGCTCCTGAATATCATGAACAGATCTCAGAATATCACCACACAAACTTCAGCAAGGCTGGTATTCTCCATCCTGTTATGGAAAAGTTCATTTCATGTGAGACAAACAGCGAAGGTATTCTTACAGGTGTTAATTACCACAACGAAGAAAAGTTCAACTTTGCTTTTGACGTTGTTGACGCTATAGCAGAAAAGACTCCTGACAAGACAGCTATGATCTACGTTGACCGCGATCATAACGAAAAGTTCTTTACATTCAAGGACATGAAGGAACTTTCATGTCAGACTGCGAACTACTTCAAGTCTCTCGGAATCAAGCGTGGTGACAAGGTAATGCCCGTTCTCAAGCGTCACTACCAGTTCTGGCTTTCCATCCTCGCTCTTCACCGTATCGGTGCTATCGGTATTCCGGCAAGCAACATGTTCCGTGCTCATGACTATAAATACAGATTCAATGCAGCTGATGTTTCAGCAATCGTTTGTACAGCAGACAGCTGGGTAACAGAGGAAGTTGACAAGGCATGCGAAGAATCACCTTCACTCAAGACTAAGATCATCGTAAACGGCACACGTGAAGGCTGGCACGACTTCAACTCTGAGCTTCCTGCATACAATACAACTTACGAACGTACAGAAGATGCTCCTTGCGGAACAGATCCTATGCTCATCTTCTTCAGCTCTGGTACAACAGGTAACCCGAAAATGGTTCTCCACAGCTAT
>JBGUVZ010000530.1:0-3883 GCA_045220685.1 Oscillospiraceae bacterium
GAATGCAGAGAAAATCGTTTATCCATACGAGTACCTGTTTACCGTAATCCTTCTTGCAGGAATGGCCGGCTTTAAGACCAAAGACGAGAAAAGGAAAGCAGGTAGTGTTTTATAACAATCAGGAACATAAAGACGAGTCCAGAGTTGTAAAGGCAAACAGTAGGGATGAATTGAAGAAAATCCTTCTGGATTCCGTGCGTTCCTTTGTTCCTGATCCGGATGATATGAGCCCGGAAATGGAAGACTACTTTTTTGATTATGGAAGTGACTGGATGGCTCGCGGGATTCCGACTTGCTGGCAGGAATATAACGAGTATTGCCGCAACCCTTGCTATGACGGCTCTCTTTCCTGGGATGAGGACGAGTAAAGGCGGGCATTCAGGAACTGCCTGCCGAAGGAAGACAAATCTGAATTTACGGAGCACATTCCGGAGTGCAGGTAGCGGCTAATAGACGCAGAAAGCGTGGAATTGGAAACAGAATGGAGACAGGGATTAATGACACTGGATATGAGTGATGAGCTTTCTTGGGAAGAAGAGGAGAACAAATGAAAATCAAATCAGGTATTTTGACCATTTTATTTCGTAAAGTGTGCTGAAACTGGTCAAAATCGAAAATAAAATAGGATTATTATGGTATTTGATTTAACTTATGAAAGAGAATTTGGCAACTTTGCTTAACCCAAAATTAGTGATAACCCATGATACAGGAATTTACAGTCAAAAATTTCCGTTCTTTCAAGGACAAGGTAACATTGAGCTTCGAAGCCACCAGGGATACGACTTTTGAGAGTTCTCATGTGGTTGAGGTCGCTCCCGGAGTGCGTCTGCTTCGTCTTGCTCTTATCTTTGGCGCGAACGCGAGCGGCAAATCGAATCTTCTGGCTGCTTTCGATTATCTGCGTAATTTTTGGTTTCATCAGCCTGCCGATCTATATGCTCCTACTGAGAGCATTCCTTTCCTGCTTGACAAAGTTACTCCGCAGGAACCTACAGAATTCGGGCTGAAATTTTATACTGCTGGCAAGAAATACTGGTATGTGCTGATTTTGGATACGCACCATGTAATTTCAGAGAAACTGTATTTTTACAAAAGTGCCCAGCCTACGCTGCTTTTTTCCAGATCATTTGAAAATGGGCAGTCGGTGATCCGGTTTAACCCTTCCATTGTCAGGGTTGACGCAACAGTGTCCAGGGAAATAGCAGTGAGATGTCTGCCCAACATGTCGTTCTTCGCAGCAAAGAAAATGATCAATTATTCATTGCCGCATATTAATGACGCAAGTGACTGGATGCGCCAAAGGACGCATCAGGTTATTGATCCTGGTACCACCATGTCTGATTATGCCGGGAAAATGGTCCTTAACAATGATGCTTTAAAAAAATACCTGGTTGATTTTGTACACCGAGCTGATTTCAACATTACCGATATCGGCGCTGAGAAATATGCCGATCATGTCCGCACTTACTTTGAGCACACAGTCAAAAACAGCAGAGGTACGGAGAAATATATTCTTTCCAACGATCTTCAGAGCCTTGGAACACGGCGTACATTCGGTATCGAAACAGCTATTTACAGCGCAATTCTTAATAATGAATTTTTGCCCATCGATGAGATTGAATCGTCACTTCATCCTGACCTGACGGAATTTATTCTGGAGCAATTCTTTAAATCCGATAGCAGGAGCCAGCTTTTGGTTACTACTCATTACGATCCACTGCTGGACACTGTGGATGATTTAATTCGGAAAGACTCAGTCTGGTTCACGGAAAAAGGGGAAGACGGATGCTCTGACCTCTATTCACTTGTGGAATTCAAAGGACTCAGAAAAATCAAATCTTTTCAGAAATCCTATCGCAACGGGGCATTTGGCGCGGTTCCAAACATTTAGAAATTATGGCAAGAAAAACAGCAGCAAGGCAGATCAGGGATACTCATTTTACGATCATTGGGGCCGGCATCACCGAGCAGTGGTATTTTTACCATCTTCAGTCTTTGTTCCGGCTGGGAATAAAAATCCGTCCGCGCAACTTCGGGGAGGAAAATATCAGTTCACTTGATAAACGTATAAAGCAGGTGCTGGATGGTCGCGGGAGGGCAGTTGTAGTGTTCGATGCAGATGTATCGACATGGGATGAAAAGGAGAAAGTACGGCTGGATGAGCTTAAGAGAAAGTATGCCACGAACAGTGATGTTGTACTGTGTGACAGCCTTCCATCGATAGAGTACTGGTTCCTGCTTCATTTTGTAAACACAACAAGACAGTTCGGGACTTCGTGGGCCGTCATAGCCCAGCTGCAGAAGTATCTTCCTGGCTTCTGCAAGAATGAGAGTTTTTTGAAGAATCAGAAATGGGTACATGAATTGTGTTCAGGGGGCAAATTAAAGAACGCATATACCGCAGCCAAGACAAACGGCATGAATAAAGGATCGTACACTAACATCTGGAAAGCTGCTGAATGCATAGGCTTATTTCGGACGAGCTGAAATCAATTAAGACTAAGCATAGTTCCGGCGCTGTTTCATACGAAAACATCCGGATTTTAACGCCAGCCTGGTATGCAGCTGCTCTTATTTGAGCTGCGGAATTCTCTGCAGGCTGCCTGAAGTGAGACTGATGTTTAGTGCATTGTGCTGTTTTTTTGAATGAGGTCTGTAAATTGATTAAATTTATATAACTTATTGAATCAGCAATATTTTATGAAATTTACAGCGGTTTTTAGTACATAGCTTTGAAAAACTCAGAGAATGCAGGTATCACTGCAATAATGAACAGGTAAGTGTCATTTATACGAGGCTTAACATGAAAGGAATAGCCCAGACTCAGAGCTTTACCGATCTTATAGATTCCGGTTATATCTACATTGACAAAACCCGTGAGATAAGCAAGCTTCTGATGAACAGGAGGGTTTTCATATCAAGGCCCAGACGCTTCGGGAAATCCCTGATGCTTGACACCATTGGCACGCTTTTTGAGCAGGGCACCGAGCCGTATTTCAGAGGCACCTGGATTTATGACAAATGGACCGAGGAAAGGTATCCTGTCCTGAGACTGAACTTCCTGAATTTCAGCTGCACTGATTACAGGGAATTCTGTACTGATTTTGATGACACCCTGTCAAAGTTCGCACGTCTCAACGGCATTGATTATGTATCAAAAGACCTCCCCAGGCGCTCAATGATATCCTTGTTCGACTCGCTGAGGCTGAAAAAGCAGAAGATAGTAATCCTCATTGACGAGTATGACGCGCAGCTTGCCGCAAACATAAATAATCCTGAACTGTATGAGCAGTTCCGGATTTCGCTCCGCGAGCTTTACGGTGCCGTCAAAGGAGAGCCGCTTGTAAGGTTTCTCTGCGCTGCCGGAGTTACAAGACTGAAGGATGTCTCAATTTTTTCAGCCGGTTCCGACATTCTTGACGTCAGCTATGCCTCTGAAATTGCAACAATTACAGGATTTACCAGGGAAGAGCTCGGGAAATATTACGCCGACTATATAAACCTTGCTGTATCAGCTGATAAGGGAATGCCCGAAGAACAGGTCACAGATGAGCTGCGTGATCAACTCCTTGACAGGCTTGCGGAGGAATATGACGGCTACAGCTTTGATGAGACCAACAGATTAAAGGTATTTTCCACCTGGTCAGTCAACAGTTTCTTTCTGAATGTATGGAAGAAGGGATACGTTGCTTTCGGCAATTACTGGTACGAAAATGGCGGAATTCCGACTATTCTGGCAAATTACTTCAAAGGCCATAAATTGGAGGTCAGTGATTTTAATGCTCCGGTATATGTCGGGACTGAGAATTTCCTGAATCCATCCTCACTGCTGTCTATCGATCAGAAGATCCTTATGTGCCAGACCGGTTACCTGACACTGGAT
>JBGUVZ010000531.1:0-4856 GCA_045220685.1 Oscillospiraceae bacterium
AAACAGATCCTGTTACTAATGTGATGCTCAGTATTAATGATAATGCTCTTTGGAATTTCATTTTTCCGACTCCTTTTTTAACTGAACTGATGTGTTTTTATTATAACATGAAAACAATGAGAATGAAATGATTTTTTTGCATGCCACTTACCAGTTGAATGTGCATCTAATCAGTTTTTTTCTGAGAAAAAAACAGTTTTTCCATGAACCTCTATATCAGTAATTGTTTCAATCAAACTTTTATTAATTTCTATTGTACCACCATATGTTTGCATTGAATCACCAAATACACCGTCTTCATGAAATTGGCGGAGCAAATTTATTTCAATTATTTCACCTTTACTCCTGATATGTGAAATAATTGGTTTAACATCATGATACTGTCCGTATTCTGCCACAAAAGCTATTATGGCATTTTCTTCGAAAAAAGATTCGTTATAGCGCTTATCGTGAAGGTTATAATGGTTGGCTGTTGATTGATTAAACTTTACCAAATCATCATATGATCTGATAATCTTATTGCATAATTCAGGACGATAGAAATTATCTAAATCATAAATTTCATTGATTTGTATATTAAAATTAGATGTATTAGCGATTTCATTTGTTTTAGGAATATCGCTTGATGTGCTGATATAATTCTCCAGTGCGTTTATTCTGATAATAGAATAAACTAGCCAAGCACTGAGTAAAATTAAAAGAAGTTTTAATATAATATCGAGCTTTCTTTTTTGTATTTTCAACACGCTTTTTCTCCTTATTGTATATTTGACAAGGTCTGTTCTGCAATCCATGAATAATTGCTGTATTCAAGCCAAAAATCCGGATAAGGTGAATGGAGAAAATCCGGTCGGTATATGGTATCTGAAGAACCTTTAGTATCTAAAGCTATATCATTCAGAAGTATTTCACCTGCATTATTTGATAATATAATAGTGCATTCGCCATATGCGCCGGTTGAATCTTTAAGGAGTCCTGTGACTAAAGCGTTTTTGGTTTCGATAGTCAGTGATTGTAAGGAAAGGTGCAGACCGGTACCATCAGGTATAGCATCAAAGGCGGAGTTAGTAACTGAATACTTCAGATATTCCTTTAAAGTGTCGTATTGAATAATGTTGTCATAGCTGTATAGTTCTTTTAAATCTTTGCATATATCATTGCAGATATTTAATATTGTCTCTTTATCTTCTTCGTAAAATTCATTGTGATCAATAGAATAACATTTATCTGTATCTTGCTTTTCGGTTACAATAAAATCACTTGTATTTTCAGTATCTGTAAAGATATCAGATTCACATTCAATATTGATGTTTGGGCTGTTGGTGGTTGGCAGTGAATCAATGTTATCAGATTCATTTTGTGATGAACCACTGCAGGATGAAAGAAGCAGAACAGAGAATAAAAGTATACAATAAAACTTATACATAGCACAACTCCTTTCGAATAATTATTGTGATCATTAGCCTAAGAATGGGATAAATGTGTTTCTGTTTGTATTATAACATGAAAACAATGAGAATGAAATGATTTTTTTCAGAACTTGTATTCAGGTTCTGTCAGGAAAAATGTAGTCTTCACCCCTTCGGGCCGAAGACTGCTATAGAAAAACCGGACTGCAGGAGCAGTCCGGTTTATTAACCGCGCCGTAAGGCGCATCCTTTTATTCATCAAGCCCATCTATATTAACGAGCGAAGCGGATTTCAGAATTGTCAGATATTCTTTGTCCGGATCCTGAGTATAATAGCTGACTGTGAATGTTTCTCCGTTAATTGCTGCGTACATAGTAATCAGATAACCTGTTCCGGATGAATGAGGGATCATGTAGTCGGCATAGATCTTTATACTTCCGTCGTTGTTCTGTAACGGAGTACCCCATATCGCTACAGTGGCATTTTTAGCTTCGCCGATCTTATTATAATCGAAGGAATCAGGAGCGGTATCCGGGTAGTAAGTGTATCTTACCCACTCGCCGTTTTCGGATTTAACTGTGGTGTACCAGTGTTCATATGATTCTCCGGAGGAGGATTTTCCTGTAGTGAGATTAATGGCGGATACTTTGCCTGAAATGATCTTCGGGAAGGAGAGTTTATCGATCTGTTCTGTGAATTTTTCTGCTGATTCTCTGTCGTTCAGTGAGAAGTGACCTTCCATGGAAGCGATGTATTGTTTTAGTTCTTCATCGCTTTGTTCCATTGCCTGTTTTAAGCCGTTATATTCAGAAATGCTTTTTACTTCGAAACCAAGCGGCGGATCAGGGTGGTCAGTTTCGACTGGCGTTATATCCGGTACCGTAGTTACGGCTTTAAGAAAGTTCGTTCCTTCAAGATATCCTTGTTCAATCATAAGTATGATAAATTCCTGAATTTCAGCATTATCAATCCATGAACCTGATCCTCCGTTATTGTAATAAACAGTCAGAGGCTTAAGCTCGCCGTTTTCATCTCTGTAGATCAGTTCAAGATGTGTTTCGCATTCATCGTATGGTTTTGGCTCAACTTTGATCATTTCACACTCTTTGTATAAGGCTGCATTTTTGGCAAGTTCGGTCGCTTTTTTAAGAAGAGTTTTATTTTTGAGTGTAAGTTTACGATCTCTTTTTCCAAGGTTCATGAACGTTGAGATTTCTTCTTCATATGTCGGCATTGCTTCAGGTTTGTATTGCGGTACGCTGCCGTTATAGCTGTTGCCGTCTGCTGTGAATACGTGATTGAAATAATATTCTCTTTCACCGTATTGTGTATTTACCTTTTCTTTGTTTCTGATAAGGAAAACAGGAGTACTGTCGAATCTGTAATGGTTAATAGGAATGGATTTCAGACTGAATTTTTCAAGTAATCCTGCTTCGAGCGTTTCCGGTCTGCAGCAGACCGAGACGAATGAACCGTTATACAGGAAGTGAACATAGGTTCTTGTGTCTGACACTGTGCTTCCGTCCCATGAGGTTTCTGTTTTTGTGATTTTTCCGAATATTGCTTCGACTGATGTGCCGTCAGGAAGATCTATGATTTTCGTTTCACTCTGATCATATGAAAAGAAGCCGTCTTCCGGAGTTTTATCCATTGCTTTCAAAAAAGCCGTTGTACTCTTCGTTCCGAATTTTTTGAATTCCTCCGAGACATCTGTGACCTTGATGTATGAGTTTGATTCCTCATCGGCAAAATGGAAAAACAGACAAGGCTTTCCGAAAAGATCTTCGACCAGAGAAATATTATAAAAACCTTCTTTATCACGCCATTCCGGTTCTTCACCATCTATGAGCGGAACCCATACAGAGCTTTTTTCCTGCACTGATTCTAAATACTTCTCAAATCCTTCGGAATAAGCACCGATGGCTTTGCTTTCATCTTCTTTTTCGTACATGGATGCAAGAAGATTGTCGGAAAGATTTTCGTAGTCGTTAAAATACAGATCATAATAATAACTCGGTGTCACCGATTCAGCAGGCGGATTCTCGTTTGGCTTGTCATTCTGGTTCTGTTCCGGATCAGTCTCTGGAGTGACTTCCAGCGATGGTATCTTTTTTGAAAGAAACTGTCTGATCTTTGCCAGATCAGCTAGATTGACTTCACCGGTATCATCAACATCAGCGGCTTTCATTTGTTCATCCGAGAGTTCTTTGTCTCCGATAAGTGCAAGGGAAAGCTCGGTGAGATCAGTAACATCAACAATATCATCTGCTACAATATCGCCTTTTGTTATTTTCGTACTGTCAGTTTCCGGTGCGTTTGTTGCCGGAGAATTTGTTTCTGCAGTATCCTGTTCAATGGCATATGCCGGCATGACTGTCGCTGCCGCCAGTGAAAGGCACAGAATGAATGATATAGTTTTTTTCATGGTAAAACCCCTTTCTGCAAAGAAGATATGGTTTAGAATTATTTTCTTATAAATATAGTGTATAAAAATCTTCGCAGCTAACATCGAAAAATAAATATTGTAAGAGTTTATAAATGCGGGAATATAAAACTGGTGATTATAACTAATGAAATATGTTTATTGTTTTTTGAAATGCGTTTCTGTTTGTATTATAACATGAAAACAATGAGAATGAAATGATTTTTCAGAACTTGTATTCAGGTTTTGTCTGAGGAAAATGAAGTCTTCACCCCTTACGGGCCGAAGACTGCTATAGAAAAACCGGACTGCGGGAGCAGTCCGGTTTATTAACCGCGCCGTAAGGCGCATCATTTTTTTATAAAGTCCTTTGCACTGACTTCAGTTCTGTCATATTCAATGCCGAAATAATCAAGTATCGCTTTCATGTCATCCTGCTTTGAGAGGAAAACATCCAGAAGGCGTTCCTTCATTCCGGCAGTCTGCCATTCCTTTAATCCGAAGTAGTAGAAATACTTGATATGATCATCAATATAGAACGGAACGATATCATTTTCAAGGCACTGTTTGAGCATAAGAAGTCTGCCGACACGTCCGTTTCCGTCGTAGAAAGGATGTATCTTTTCAAACCGCGCATGGAAATCTGCGATATCATAAAGATCGTGTTTCGTCTTGCTGTAATAGTCAGAGATAAGTTTCTTCATAAGTCCGGATACATCATCCGGTGAAGCAGTCTGTATTTCTCCGACTTCGTTTGCATATTTTTTATATTCACCGATCACGGCATAGTCGGCATCATCGACCATGATACCGTTTTTCAGCATACGGTGAAGATTTTTTATGTATTCTTCCGTTACTGGTTCAGTGACAGTATCGATTATATGATCAAAGCATCGGAAATGATTTGTTGTTTCAAATACGTCATTTACAGGAACTGCACCGTCAATGGTGTGAGTTTCGTAAATGTATCTCGTCTGTTCATGAGTCAGCCGGCTGCCTTCGATATGGTTTGAATTGAAGGCAA
>JBGUVZ010000532.1:0-3536 GCA_045220685.1 Oscillospiraceae bacterium
AAAAGGTATCTTTTACGTATTGCGGCGCTTGCTGCGGCTGTGGTGCTGACGGCTTCTACTGTGTCATGTGCCGGGAACGGGAACACGCAGAAAAGAATATCATTTTCCTGGTGGGGCGGTGAGTCTCGGCATGAGGCTACCATGAATGCGATAAAGGCTTTTGAAGAAAAGCATGAGGACATTAAGCTGGACGTAAAATTCGGTGCATGGGACGGCTGGGAGGATGCTATGACTGCGGCTTTCTATGCCGGTACTCAGACCGACATCGTGCAGATAAACTGGAACTGGCTCGATGTTTTCAACAGTGACGGAAGTCTGTTTCTCGACCTTAATACGGTGTCTGACCATCTGGACTTATCCGGCTACACCGAAGCAGAACTTGATCCGTGTACGTTTGACGGCAAGCTTGAAGCTGTACCGGTATCGCTTACCGGAAGGATATTCTACTGGAACAGAACAGTTTTCGAAAAAGCCGGCCTTGATGTGCCTTCTACACTGAAGGATCTTTACACTGCAGGCGAAGTGTTCCGCGAAAAACTGGGCGAGGACTGCTACCCTCTTGCGCTGGCCGAATATGACCGCATGATGCTTATGGTCTACTATCTCGGTGCACAATACGGAAAGCCGTGGATCGAAGACGGAAAGCTCAACTATACTGAAGACGAGATATGCAAGGGCGTGGAATTCATTGATTCTCTTGAAAAGGGACACGTGATCCCGTCCATTGCTGAAATATCCGGTGACGGATCAATCACCTTCGACCGCTCACCTAAATGGATGAACGGCGAATATGCCGGAATATTCGAATGGGATTCGGCGGCATCAAAATATCAAAATGCCCTCGAAGGAAACGGAGATTTCGTAGTCGGCGACTATTTTTCCGACTTCGGCAAATATGACGGCGGATACTCGAAAATATCGCTGGCATTCGCAGTATCTGCAAAGACCGCTCACCCGGAAGAATGCGCCGAATTTCTTGATTTCATCCTTAATGATCCTGAAGGAACGACACTCATGGGAGTCGAGCGCGGCATACCGATCAACAGGAATGCAGTAAGATCCTGCGATGCTGCAGGGCTGTTAGAGGGAATCGAAAAGGATGCCAATGAAAAAGTGCTCGCAAATGCCGGATTTTCTTTTGACATAAAATTCGAGGATCCGAAGCTCAAGACAAGTCCGGAAGGAATTTACTATGATGCATTCAGCGGATTAAGCTACGGGGAATATACACCGGAAAAGACCGCAAAGATCATTTCAGACGGAGTAAAGGATGTACTCGGAGAGACAGGTAAGTAACATATGACAATAGCCGAATATACAGACAGATATATAAACAACTACAAAAACTACAAGGATTACTGGAACTACGAGGACGGATGCATTCTCACCGGATGCATAAAGCTGTTTGAAGTTACAAAGGACAGAAAATACAGTGACTTCGTTTTAAACTATCTTTCATCTGTGCTCTCGGAAGACGGAATTATCTTAAACTACGATCACAGAAAACACAGCACTGACAGCTTCAACTCCGGACGTTCACTGCTGTTCGCCTACCATATGACCGGCCTTGAAAAATACAGAAATGCGATAATGTTTCTGCTCGAAAAAATAAAAGAATATCCGCGCACCTGCGACGGAAGCTTTATACACAAATCCATTTACCCGGGACAGGTGTGGCTCGACGGTCTTTATATGCTGCAGCCGTTCTACGCCTCATGCATAAAGGAATTCGGTGACGGTAACTTTGACGATATCGCGAAGCAGTTCAGAAACGTTCGAAACACCATGTACAGTGCGGCAAAAAAGCTGTACTGTCACGGATATGACTCCGACCGTATCCAGCCGTGGGCTGACAGCGAGAGCGGATGCTCGGAAGGTTTCTGGCTTCGTGCTATCGGATGGTATCTCATGGCGCTGGTTGATACTGCTGATGCAATCGGAAACGCTCAGAATGACTGTTACAAGCTGCTGACGGAGCTTTTTTGCGAAGCCGCATCCGGGATAACCGGCTATTCAGACAGCCGCTCAGGGCTCTTCTATCAGGTAGTCGATCATCCTGAGGACAGCAGAAACTACACTGAGACCTCCGGCTCGCTGATGATATCCTATGCGCTTATGAAAAGCGTACATCTCGGCTTTCCGGTAGACAGTGCATACAGGGATATCAGCAGAAAGATCTTCTCAAGCGTGCTAAAGGAAAAGCTCATCGACGGAAGATCAGGGCTTACGCTTACGGATATATGCTGTTCAGCAGGGCTTGGTCCGGGCATACAGAGAAACGGAAGTCCTGAATACTACTTTTCGGAACTGGTGGTTTCCGACGACCCGAAAGGTGTCGGTGCCTTTATGATGGCTCACGCTGAAATACTAAACGATGATCTGATAAACGGAGGAAATGCGCATGAAACGTAACTCCGGAAAAAGCGACAGGCTTACCCGACATGAAAGAGAAGGGCTGCAGTTTATCAGTCTCTGGATCACCGGATTCATAATTCTCAGGCTCTTCCCTGCTGTTTTCTCTTTAATATTCAGCTTTTCAGACTACAGTCTTTTCGGCGGTATCTCCGAATGGGGAATGATGAACTATGAAAAGATCGCCGGTGACATAACGATAATCACCTCACTTTTCACCACTCTGGAATATTCGTTCATCACCGTGCCGCTAAGACTTCTCACCGCATTCGGTGTTGCTCTTCTGCTTAACAGGAACGTCAAGGGAATGGCATTTTTCCGGACTGTGTTCTATATTCCTTCGATACTCGGAAGTTCAGTTGCAGTAGCCATTCTATGGACTGCACTGTTCAGAAATGACGGAACTGCAAACGCTCTTCTTTCCTCATTAGGACTGCCCGAAGTAAACTGGCTTTCGGAAAAAGGAAGTGCCATGTTTGTCATCTCGCTTCTGCGTATATGGCAGTTCGGATCATCAATGGTGGTTTTCCTCACGGCACTGCGTTCCGTTCCCCGTGATCTTTACGAAGCCGCAGAAATAGACGGAGCCGGAAAAATGCGGCGGTTTACATCGATAACACTTCCGTTCATTTCACCGGCTATATTCTTCAACATAATCACTCAGATCGGACTTGCAATGCAGGAATTCAACGCACCTTTCGTAATTACGAAGGGCGGTCCCCGCGGTTCAACCACGCTCATCTCACTGCTCATCTACAATTCAGCGTTCCAGATGCGTGATCTCGGACTTTCATGCGCTCTGACATGGGTGTTCTTCATAATTCTTTCCGTACTTATTGCAGTTATTTTTTCGACGCAGAAACACTGGGTATTCTACGCCGATGAAACGGAGGAGCTATGAAAAGAAGAAAACTCACAGATCTCATTCTGCTCTACTTCATTCTCACTCTGATCGGCATAGTGATGATCTATCCGCTTCTCTGGATGATATCGGCGACTTTCAAGACGAACAGCGAAGTCACATCCGGACTGTCACTCCTTGTAAAGGAACCCGTTCCGGACGGATATCTCGCACTGGCTGATAACTACGGCGGCAATATAAACTGCATAAAAGCGCTGTTCAA
>JBGUVZ010000533.1:0-7441 GCA_045220685.1 Oscillospiraceae bacterium
AGCATACGAGGATTTACATCGTTACTATTAAGATACTCTTCAATAAGTTTAATCCTCATATCTACAGAAAAACTTTTAGGAATATACACTTTAGTTGTTTCAGCTTGTTCTTCAAGATAATACGAAATAACAAATTCTGATCCATAAAACGGATCTTGAAGCAATTGAGTAAGTTCCGCATCAAAGTATTCAACAAAGGCTTTGTCTTCAAGAATGTTATATATATTCCAATTCAGGTCTCTTAATATACTTACTATTTTATCTTTTGAAATGGAATGATATGTTTTAAACATATAAAAAAACTTTCTGAAATCATCACAGTATGTTACATAACAAGTTTTATAAATATCAACAATATTCTCAGAAGTAATACGTTTATAGAAATCATTTACAACAGCCTTAAGATTAATCGTTCTTGATTTATATTCATCGTACTTTTCATTCGACCAATTCGATACAGTCAAATAATTTTCAAAAAAAAGTTTTGTATGGTACAGCTCAAAAACTCTGCTTATATCATTCAAATCTATTGTGTTTTGAGCATAGGAATCCAATATGGCAACAACTTTTTCTTCATCACCAAGATAACAGAAATTCGAATCAAAATAATCTTTATACTCAAAACTATCCAATTCCTACACCTCAATCTCTCCGCTTATAAGTTTTGGAAGTAACCTATCACGAACTTCTTTTGCATTTTCGCAACTAATAGCTTTACAATTAATGTCATTTATAATAGGAATAATACTGTCATTGAATAGCTCACATATTCTTTCATCAGGCACTACAACTGGCATTTTTAAAAAATCGTTTAATCGAACATAAGGCATAGTCGTACCTACTGATATTTGTGTAGCATAATCAACTGTATCTTTTGAAAAAAGAAGCATTAATAGATACTCCCAATACTGTTGCATCTTCGAATTAATTACAAAGCACGTACTACGTGTTAAACCTTTATCTCTTGCAACAACAACCTTATGGAAATACGGTCTCATAGCACCAAATAATATATCGTTTTTATTAAATCCAACAAGAGAGCTTTCAGCTAACGATACTTCATTCTTATTTATATATGCAATTGATTTTTTAGGCAGGCAATCAATTGGCAAATAATACGAATACTCTTCTCTATTTTCTTTTCGTTCACTTATTCCAGAATAAAATGCTATATCGCCTAATTCTCCACTTTTCCACCCCTCCGGAACACCATCAACAATCTTTGCTTTCTCACAACCTGGGAAGCGTAAATCTACAAACCACTCTTTATAAATTCTCTGTGCCGCTTCTTCAAGAAGTTTAATTTGCTTCTGATTGTTTTCGATAAGGTCATCGTAAGTAGAAAGGATTGAGACTATTTTTTCTTGTGTCGAAATATCCGGTATAGACACTTCCATATTACGCAACGATGTCAAACTAACCGTTTTTTGGGCCGCACCATTGGCAGCTGCATCTGCCATCAAATAAAAGTCATGGTTTAGCATTGAGTAATATAAGTAACGCGGAATGACTCTATTATTAGGACGAAGAATTGCAATATGACGTTGGAACACAAATTGCTTATCATCTTTTATGAAAACAGGAATACCATATGAACCAACAACTGAATATAGAATATCTCCACTTCGAGCTTTACGCTTATCATTAACAGAATCATAATATGATTTTGGAACAAACATAGTATTTGAAAAATCAATGGTGTTTGTTGCTGTAAAATCAGATATTGTTATAAAAGGAATACCATGATCAGCTTTAGGCGGAGCCTGATGATCTCCATCAGAAATGGAAACACAAACATCTGAAAGTTTTAGTCTTTCTGAAATCATATACCTAATTCCTCCATATTCTTAGATATGGTTTCCATAAGAGAGTTGGACTCTGCCTGTAAATCAAGTAACTCCTTGTGTATCTCAGACATACGCTCAGCAAAATCAATACCATCGTCTTCTACAGGAGCAACACCAACATAAGCGCCTGGAGTCAGTGACCAGCCTTTTTCTTCTATCTCGCCGATAGTAGCCGCCTTGCAAAGACCTTCTATGTCCTTGTATTCACCTTCGCCAAACTTTTCATATAACCACAGTGCGTCCTTCGCAATAGTCTGCTTTGCTGCAACTGCTTCTATTTTTTCATCATATGCAGTCTTAACTGATTTCTTTTTCTTTTGAGCTGCATTCTCCTCTGCATGCTTCGCTTCTGCACGCAGAGTTTTTTTCTCGTCATGATATTTCTTAACAATATCCTCAAACGGATCATCAGATTCAAGAACAGTTCTGTACTCAGTTAAAAGTGCCTTGTATTTATCAACTTCGCCACGATACAGCCAAACAATAGCGTTAAGATTTTTAAGTTGCCATTCGCTCCACTCATTAAGAGTCTTATCTACAACTGTATAGTAATTTCGGGCATCAATGAACAATACTTTATCTTTAATATCGTCATTCTTAGCCTTATCGAAAAACCAGAGAGTACACGGCAGAGATTTGGTGTAAAAGAAATTATTGCCCACAGAAATCATTACATCCACGCCACCGGTTTTAACGAGCTGTTCACGAATATCTTTGTCTTTACTCTGACTGTCCGTAGCAGATGAAGCCATAACGAAACCGGCTCTGCCCTTTTCGTTAAGGTATGAATAGAAATAAGATATCCATAAATAATTGGCATTACTTACTTCACCGCTTTTATTAACAGTCGGCATACCAAACGGTAAACGTCCTGCATTTTGAGTAGTTTCAGCTTTAACCTTATCAACATTAAACGGCGGATTTGCCATTACATAATCACATTTACCATCAAGATTATGTGCATCAAAATTAAATGTATTTGCTTCGTCACCTGACTTGATAACACCTGTAAGTCCGTGTACAGCCATATTCATAAGACAAAGCTTCGCATTATAATCAACCTTTTCCTGTCCGTAGAAAGTCATGGCACTGTTAGCGTTCATCCCCTTCTGATTAATAAAATCACCGGACTGAATGAACATACCGCCTGAACCACATGCAGGATCCAGAAGAATACCTGATTTCGGTTCAATGATATTAACAATCATTTTTACAAGTGACTTAGGAGTAAAGAAAACACCATCATCGGATGCAATGTTCTTGGCAAATTTATTAAGGAAGTATTCATAGATACGACCAACTATATCTCCGCCGACTTCATCTATAGCACTGTTATTAAAAATTCTGAGAAGTTCAGAAAGCAGATCATCAGAAAAATCATTATATGTTTTTGGGAGTACACCAGTAAGTTGCTCGCTCTGGTCTTCAACAAGCTGCATTGCATTATTCACTACCTCACCAAGACTTTTCATTTTTTCCCCAGCCTTGTTTTTGATACTAGCATCAGCAATGCTTCCAGGTAAATTCACAAGATAATCATACTGTGCCTCTTTCGGGAGAAACAATGCACTTTTAGCTGCAAAATCACTTGCTTCAACAGGCATAACACGCCCGCCGCGTGAAGGTCTGTTTTTCAGAATTTCAGCCTCGACCATCTTAAATCTGCTGAAAGCATAGCGAAGAAAGATAAGTCCGAGTACCGGCATACAGTACTGATTTGATGTAAGTTTTGAATTTGCTCTGAGAAGATCCGCAGCATCCCATAATTCTGATTCAAGTTTTCTGATGTTTATCATATTTTAACCCTTTCGTTTCATAAATGTGTTAATTATATTATAGCACAATATAACAATTTTTTCAATGCGAATCACAGTGAAAACAAGCAAAATCACCATATCATTGTGGCAATTGCGGATTATCAATGTCTACGCTAACCTCAATTGAAATCGCAAACTATTTATTATGTTTTAAATAACAAAAGGACGGCTCACCTTGAACCGCCCTTTTGTTACGTTGCTTTTGAATTATATTTTGCCGAAGTTCACATTCATAAAGAAAATGTTTTTTCTCCTGTTAATATATTGTCTTAGGTCTTTTAGTTGTAGTACAGTTAAATGTCATACCACATTTTTCGCACGTCCTTTTAAAAATTTAAAATATAGGTTCTTTAATTACAGAACAGTTAAATGTCATACCACATTTTTCACAATAGTCTGTTACTGTACGAGTTTTTGCTGTTGGCATCCAGCAAAAACTATCGGAATTATCCCGCATAGGACCGAGGTATTTTATTTGAAAAAGCTTGTAGTCAGTTAATTCCCAAGCTGATTCATTACGCTTTGTTACGTGCATACACTGAACTGCATGTACTGAATTAATTATTTGACTATCTGGCTTGATTGTATTGGTAAAAGTATTACATGATCCAACCAACGTAAATGCCATTGCTGTGGCTAAGAGTTTTTTAATAACTTTCTTCATTTTTTACACTTCCTTATTAGAATATTTATAAGCAAAAGTTTATGTCTATAAATTAACACAACAAGTTGTATTTGTCAAGAAAAATTATGCTATAACTACTGAGAATAAAATTTATTGTCTTAACGTTTGGTTTAGAACAATAAATCATAGTATATATTCGTCATTATGTGTATTCGTTTTCACCTATAAGTGAATCTATATATTCAAATTGATGCGCATGAAAATGTGCATCAATTTTTCAATAGCATCATTCGGCTCGCAAGAGGCGGATGATACCGAGAGCGGAGCGATGACCGCACCGTATTTCTCATTACATTTTCCATTTACTTTTGGCAACCAATATGGTACAATCAAGATAGTACATTAACGATAAATCAGCAAAGGAGTTGGTGATATTATGCGCGTACCTATGATTATTACTGATGCAAGAAAAATCTATGATGCCGGCAGCAAGAAAACGGAGTATAAAATTGCTAAAAAAATGCTTCTAGACGGAGTTTCCGATGAAGTCATTCTCAAATACTTCGACCTAACGCCTGAACAACTTGAAGAAATTAAAGCAAAAATCTCAAAAACAGAGATTTCCAAAAGCTAAACTTCTCTAAATACAAAACCGACCTCAGTAAAGATTCAAATTCGTCTTTACTGAGGTCGTTTTTATTTTTATATTATTTTTTTCTCTTATTAGTATCAAGCAGTTCCTCTGCGTTTTTCAGCATCAGTTCGCTTGGATTTTCGCCGCTCATTATTCTTGCAATTTCACGTATACGGCCCGGCTTGTCGAGTTTGGTAACATCAGTTGCTGTGCGGTCGCCTTTGGTTTTCTTTTCTATAAGAAGATGATTGTCCGCCATTACTGCTATCTGTGAAAGATGCGTTACGCAGAGCACCTGACGGTGGGCGCTTATCTCCTGAAGTTTTATGCCTATCTTCTGGGCTGCGCGTCCGCTTACACCGGTGTCTATTTCGTCGAAGATGAGTGTCGGTATGTCATCCTGATCAGCAAGTACCGTCTTAAGAGCAAGCATGATTCTTGAAAGTTCACCGCCGGATGCGATCTTAGCTATCGGCTTTGGTTCCTCACCTTTGTTTGCAGAGATAAGGAATTCAACAGAATCCATTCCGCTTGTGGAAAGCTTGCCTTTTTCATTTTTCACTTCAATGATGACATTAGGCATATCAAGGAATTTCAGTTCCTCGGTAACACGGCTTACGAATTTCTCTGCTGTGCGTTCACGGTATTCCGAAAGCTTTTTCGCCTTTTCCGTGGTTTCTTCGAGCAGGCGTTTTCTTTCTGCCGTAAGCTTTTCTATCATTTCAGAGCTGTTTTCCATGCTGTCAAGTTCTTCAGCGGCTTCTTCATACATGGTGATGACTTCATTCAGTCCCCTGTTGTACTTGCGCTTAAGTGTACTGATAATGTCGCGTCGCGCAGAAATATTGCTGAAGGTCTCCTCGTCTATTTCGAGGGATGAGGCACAGTGTGAAAGTTCGGAGGCAATGTCGGAAAGATCGATGTTTATTGAATGGATCCTTTCAAGAAGCGCCGCCGCCGGAGAATAAACATCGGTAACACTTTCAAGAAGTGCCTCCGTATCATTCAGTCCGGAAATAATGCACTCGTCATCACTGCTTATGCATTCCTTAGATGACATGAGTGCCTCGATTATATCAGTGCTGTTTTTCAGCATCTTGTATTCTTCTTCTATCTGGATATCTTCGTCAGGTTCGAGTTCGAGAGGACCTATCTCCTCTACTACCGACTGAAGAAATATCATACGGTCTGAAGCCTGCTGTTCCAGTTTTTTGAGCTCTGCAAGCTTTCTCGCACACTGCTGAAGTTCACGGAAACTTTTTCTGTAGTCTTCAATGAAACTGTCATCACCGCCGAAGCTGTCGAGAATGGTGATGTGACGTTCAGGTGCCATGAGTATCTGGTTGTCGTGCTGACCGTGAATGTTTATGAGCATTGCACCGAGTTCACGGAGAACAGAGACCGTAGTCGCTCTGTTGTTGATTCTTGCAATGCTGCCGCCGTCAGCGTGTATCTCTCTTGTAACAGTTATCTCATCGTCAGAGTAACTTATTCCGAGTTCATCAAGCTTCGCTTTCACGCTGTCAGAAAGGTTTGTAAAAAGAGCTGTGATAAGCGCCTTTTCACTTCCTGTACGGACGATATCCTTCGTCACTCTCTGGCCAAGGACTGCGTTAATACCGTTTATAAGAATAGATTTACCTGCACCGGTCTCACCGGTAAATGCGTTGAAGTTTTCTTCCAGAGGGATCGATGCACTCTTGATGACTGCAAGATCCTCAATGTATAGTTCCCTAAGCAAATTAGCTCCTCTTTTCTGTTTGTTTTCCTCAATCTCACAATGTTAGAGAAACACTGATTAAGCCGGCACTCCGGCTTTGCCGGAGCGCCGGAGTGGGGAGATTACGGGGCTTCGCCCCGTGTCCCACGCTGATTTATTCAGAAATCAGCGTTTCCTTAGTTTCAGCCCGTCATCTTCTTTATCTTCTGCATGAACTGTCTTGCATTCTCCTCGTTTCTTAGAAGAATAAAGATCGTGTCGTCTCCGGCAATGGTGCCCAGCACCTGCGGATAATCCATGGAATCTATCATAGCACATGCTGCCTGTGCCATACCTGTATGACACTTGATGACTACCATGTTCATGGCGTAGTCAACGCTTATTATTGTCTGAAGAAGCAGATTGGAAAGACGGGCGTCGCTGTTTCCTGACTGAATGTATCTGTACTTTCCCTCGTCATTTACAGCCTTTACAAGTCTGAGTTCCTGAATGTCACGCGACACTGTAGGCTGCGCTGCCGTGAACCCCTCCTCAGCAAGAAGAAGCTGAAGTTCTTCCTGGGTCTCAACGTCTTTGGCTGTTATTATCTCAAGGATCTTCTTCTGTCGTTTATTCTTCATCAGTTCCCTTTCAGCGATCTCATAAGCTTTCTGTTAAGTGAATCGTAAAATGTTATTCCTGTCATGTCGATAAGCTTTATCTTGCAGGCAGATTTTCTGACCATAAGCTTGCTATCCTTTTTAAGCATCACAGGTTCATTGCCGTCAACTGAATATCCTATCTGAACTTCCTCCGGTG
>JBGUVZ010000534.1:0-5026 GCA_045220685.1 Oscillospiraceae bacterium
AAATCTGAACGACAACCAGGCTAAGATCGACAACGCTGACAAGGCGGTGAGAGCTGCCCTTGAACGCAAGCGTAAGATCATTATGCAAAGCAAGCAGATCGCTTACGATATGCTCTCCGAGCTTTACGGTAAGGACGGGCAGGAGCTTGTTGACGCTGTTACTGCGGAGCATACGCTCATCGGTAAGCTGACCGCAAGTGGTATGACCTATGAGCAGATCAGTGAACTGGCTGACGATAGTTCTGCTAATGCTGACAACAAGTCGGACGATAACTCAGACGATGATGTTGCTAACGGACAGACTTCGTTCTTTGATAAGAAGTCTAACCCCTATGCGGTTTAAGATATAGACCGACAACAAAACGTTAGCTGTGTATGGGACGACACTTGCCGTTCCGCACAGCTACAATCAAACACAAACAAAAAGAGGGGCAGATAGAGAAAGCAATCCCCTCGCTCTAAAGCATAGAGATAGAGAAGCTAAAGGAGTAACAAGCTATGAAAAACAGAACAATGCAGGAGATGAACGAGCAGTACAAGGACTGTCCCGTTCAGGTCAACACCTATGAGGTGGACGGACGCACATACATTGTGCATAGTCACTTTATTGGTGATCGTGACATCAATGATGTGATGTATCAGTATGCGGAGAATAAGGCGATGAGCGAAATGCTTGGTCTTGTTCCGAAGGCTGTTACAGCGTAAAAATTTTTCCCAAAACCTATTGCCTTATTCCATAAGGTGCGCTATAATAGTCTTATGGAATAAGGTCGCTTTGGGAGGAAAGGAGTTATTGATGTTACCAAAGCAGACCGAATACAAAGTTGGGATGTATATGCGCCTTTCAAAAGATGATGAAAGAAGCGGCGAATCCCTTTCGATAGAAAACCAGAGAAAGATACTCACGGAGTACATTACACAGCAGGGCTGGACGCTCTATGACGAGTATGTAGATGACGGCATTAGCGGAACTACGTTCGAGAGACCTGGTGTCCAGCGTTTACTCGACGATGCCAAGACGGGAAGAATAAACCTGATACTCTGCAAGGATTTGAGCAGATTTGGTCGTAATTATATCCAGGTAGGACAGTACACAGATTACATATTCCCAATGTATAACATTCGCTTCATCGCTCTCACGGACAACGTGGATACTGCAAATTCCGCAAGTTCGGGAATGGACATGATGCCGATAATGAATGTCTTTAACGAGTGGCACAGCGCCAACACGTCCAAGAAGATCAGGGCGGTTGTTGAATCGGGAGCAAAGTCGGGCAAGTATAGGACGACATTTGCGTCCTACGGGTATTTCAAGGGCGATGATGAAAAGCGTACACCTGTGATTGATCCCGTTGCCGCTGCTGTTGTACGCCGTATCTTTGAAATGAGGGCGGCAGGCTACAACATGAAGCGTATCGCCCAAGTGCTGAATGATGAGGGTATCCTCACTCCCGATGATTACAGATACAGCTTGCTGAACAAAGAAACGCCACATTACAGTCTTCACCTGTGGAGCGTGGAAACGATAAAGCGTTTACTTCGCAATCAAATTTACATCGGCAACCTTGCCCAGCTCCGCACGACTACGGTTAGCTACAAAAATCACAAAGTTATCCGCAAGGAAGAAGATGAATGGGTGATCGTTGAAAACAATCACGAGCCAATCATCAGCAGAGAATTGTGGGATAAAGTGCGTGAGATTGAAGCGTCCGTAAGTACGGGCAAGATGACAAAGCAAGGCAATACACTTCCGCTGACAGGTCTGTGTTATTGTGCGGACTGCGGTTCAAAGTTCAAGCAGGCTGGTTCTGCCAAGCGTAAAAGCACCGTTACGGGTTATTCCTGCGGACAGTATGCGAGATTTGGCAAGAAATACTGCTCCTCACATTTCATAACCGCACACGCACTTCAGGATATTGTTCTTGCCGACATCAAGCGTCAGATCGACTTTGTGATGAACGATGATAGGGCAAGAGAAAAGTATCTTGCAAGAAAGCAGGGGCTTTATGCAGAACAACACAGCGGTGACAAGAAAAAGCTCCGTGACATCAACAAACGTATCGCAGAGCTTGACAGGCTGATCGCAAGTGTGTATGAGGACAAGGTTACAGGCAAGATGCCCGAAGATATGGCGTTCTCCTTGCTCGACAAGTATCAGACCGAAAAGAAGTCTTTGCAGGCTGAGAGCGATGAAATGCAGAAGTGTACTGATATGGCAAAGCAGGACGAAGCCGATGTAGACGAATATATCCGCCGTTTGAAGTCGTATGCAGGTGCTGAGGAGCTTACAAGACAGATGGCACTTGACCTGATCGAGTATATTACGATAGATGAAAATCCGAGAAAGAAAGCTATCCCTCGTGATATTCACATCTACTACAAGCTGATCGATAAGCCGCTGAAAAACAAAAATAATGCCCTCGCTGAACAAGCAGGGGCAATCAAAAAATGATCGATTGATACTCAAAAGCTATTTTGTTGGATTGAAGATTAAAAACTACCCATAGTTCACGCTTACATTGCAAATTCATCGCAAACAAAAAGAAAACTGTGCGATGTAAATGATGTAATATTCTTCATCGGGAGAATATCTTTACTTTTTTTGCCGCAAGTGAATGTTACTTTTACTCCCGTCCAGTCATCAATATATTCCTTATCCTGAAAATAATATAAATCGTGAGGATGGGATGTATCAGCTTCTGCATCAAAGCAAGCCCGCCCTCTACAATCGCCCGAAATTTTCCATACTTTCATATTAATATTCTCCTTGTAAAGTTTCGTGATTCTGTATTTTTAAAGTACCATTTAACAACTCTTTACGAATATCGTTTAATGCATCACAAATTACTTCTTGCGCCTCTTCTTTGGTTAGCGTATTTTCCACTATTTCCTTTTTTGCCGATTCCAAACTATTATTAACATACTCTAAATAATCATCCGAATGTCCACCGAAATGATTTGCTTCATCTATTACCCAGCTATAGTCATTCGTTTTACTTCCTCCAGGCAAATAAACTCCATTGCATGCTGAATTAACATCGATATCATATTCGAGCAGAATATTAAGTGCTGGTTCAGCAACTGGTTCACCTTTAGCAACTATATGATGAGCACAGAAACAATAATCTGGGAAAACTACATTACAACTTATAAGATTGTCTTTCAATTGTTTTCCGTTATCTTTTATAGAATATACAGCTTCATCATACGAATTATAAACCTTATAAAAATCAGTAACAGATTCATATGCCTTATAAATATCATTAAGCCTTCTGTATGCAGTCTTAAATTTATCAGTATCTTCATTAATACAATCAATAATCGGCTTTAATTCAGACGGAGAAGTTCCATTTTTAAGAGCTTCATAGACATCTTTATATATCTTCGGATTAGTCTGATTTATATGTTTTATCGAATCCAGTACAGCTTTTTTATCTGCAGAATCAAGATCAATTGTCTCACCATTTGCACTTACTTCAAGATTTAACGCCTGATCCTTAACTGATATGTTTACATCTATCGGTCCTACATTAATCTTTAATCCATTGTCAGTTACAGCTTCTGTTCGTTTAAAAAGCGATGAATCCGCTATTCCACCAAGTCTGCTGTTCAGTGTATCGTGTGCTGCTTCAACTATTTTATCAGCGCCGGCTTTTACGCAGGCATTCCTTATACTCTCTGCTATCGACGCCGCTAATCCGGTAATTCCAGCAGCTGCTGCTCCTATAACTGAACCTGTTCCTTCAAGTATAGTTGCTCCGCCGCTTACCAGCTTTGTGAATTCCGGAAGATCATGTATCGGGTATTCTTTTATATCAGTATCTTCCGGATCAGCATTCTTTAATTCCGGATTATCGTCAACACTTACAACATACTTCCAGCTGTAATATGCATCATCAGGTAAAGGTCCGGCAAATTCCGAACCGTATATACGAATTACACGAACTGTTGTATCACCGATTTTCAGTGTAATTTTTCCCGGATCTTCATCAGGGAGTTCGGTCACGAGCCTTATCTGTTTCATTAACTCGTGTCGTGCCGCATAGTCAAGCGTAAATATAATATCGTGGTAATTACTTATCTCTTCACTCTGACCAATATAGAGCGCCTCAACAAGTTCTTTCTTCATATCCTTGTTGTACGCTTTAACTACCTCTTCGCCATAGTTTTCAGTCAGCCACGCATCATCTACTGAAAGCGGATTATTATAGATCTGAGCTTTTACTATTTCCGGAAAGACTTCGTCTTCATCTTTTTTGATGTATTCCCAGTCTTCAAACGGAATTGACTGTTCTTCTGCTTCAACAGATGCAGTTCCAAGAATTTCTGAAAGCGGTGCCGCAGGATCTATGTTCAGATACTCTTCAGATTCTATTATAACATTTTTCGCAATAATATATCCACTTACATGAACATTATTTCCTGTAAGTTTTACAGTACCGTTCGGCGCATAGACAAGACCGGTAAGATTGATCATCCCACTGTCGATCGTTATGTCACCGTACTTGGAGTAAAGAATCGCATCACCGGAATTTATTATGCCGTTATCGATGTTAATGTCGTTATATGACATCATATATGTTCTGGAAACGGTAATTTCCTTACTGATATTGATTTCAGAATGAGCTACTACAGGTCTTTCTACAATGTAATTTATTTCATCTGTGAAAACATCATAAACATCTGAATCACTGAACTTAGCGTTATAAAGACTGTAATCCATATAAAACGGATCCAGACCAACATTTGTACTTATGTGCGGATAGTCTTCTCTTTTCAATAGCAGTCTTCGACCCGCAGGGGTGAAGACTACATTTTCCCTGACAAAACCTGAATACAAGTTCCGAAAAAAATCATTTCATTCTCACTGTTTTCATGTTATAATAAAAGCACATCAGACAATACACAAAACCATGAGGATGATCTATCATGCCAGAAAATAAACGAACTCTGCTGCCGCTCCTTGTTTCGGAAAAGAAAAACAAAATCAAAGGCAGCATCTATAACCGTATGCAGGTCGATTTTG
>JBGUVZ010000535.1:0-2825 GCA_045220685.1 Oscillospiraceae bacterium
ATCCTGATGCTATAGCTGTTAAATCAGCAAGAATCGAATTCCCGTCGCTTGCGCTCTATGAGGATTATACTGATTACAGTCACATCAAAAAAATAACTGACTTAAACCGCGAGCTTAACAGCGACATGATGCTGATAGTTGATGATCGTACCGTCGAAGAAAAATATTTCAGTAGTTTTCCTGAAGCAAACTGTTATACTACGGATAATTATTACTATTACAGACGCGGCTATTACCCGCATAACGATGAACAGATACACATTACATACATATTAAAAAACGGATATAAATACGATCGAAAATTTACTCCTGTAACTGTCGATTACACGCAGTCTGAGATATACAAAACAATGACTGATGAATTCAGAAAAGAAATGGAACCCGTTAGCGAAGAATATATTGAGCTGATATCAGACAAGGACTTAACAGTTTTCTGTGGAAACACAAGCTTTACCGAAGAACTGTACGGATGCAGATTCAGACCGTTCACAACCAGCACTGATCAATATCCTGATAAATTCATTGTTAAAGAATATGACCGAAACATACTTTATGATATTCTTTCAAAATCATATCATCAGTACTATGACACTGATGACTGTTATACATTTCAGATAGCATTCTACAACGAAACCGGCAATGGTTCCGGGTATGACCAAAATGATCAGTTTTTCCTGCCTTCAGAATATTCTGACCTTTACGAAAATTTTCTGAACAACAGCAAAACAGAAAAGCTCAGCTGGAAGTATACCCCGCAGGAATCATGAAAAACAAAAACGATCGGTTTTGTTAAACTGATCAGTGATACCGAATTATTTCTTAAGCAAAAAGGAGGCGTCTTATGAAAAAACAGATCAGTAAAAACAACACTCCTGTCCGGAATTCTCAGTTTTCAAAACATTTCCGTATGAAGCTGAAACAAAACAGAACACTGTTCGCCGTGACACTTTTACTGCAGCTGCTCGGACTGCCGCTGTACTTATTCTCAGTATTCATGGAAGATAAGACTGATAACTGGTATTTGAAGAATATGAATAACCCGGACTTCGCTGATTTAACCAGCAAACTAAGCCTGTCATATGCGGAGCAGGAAGCTATTTATGAAAACGGCGGCAGACTTTCACTGTTCATGCTTATCCCTGCCATATTATTCGGAGCAGTGATCGCATTAAGATCCTTCCGTTATCTTTTCAGTAAATCAAAAACAGATATCGACATGTCCCTGCCGCTTAATAGAAATCAGCTCTTCCTCGCCGATTTTCTTTCAGGTCTTTTTTCATACACTGTTCCGCTCGTCATAACATCACTGCTGTCATGTCTGACAGGATTCCTTTTAGGTATGGGAAATGAAATGATCATCGCTGTACTGATAAACTGTGCTGAAATTCTTATCGCGATGATCTGTCTCTATACTTTTTCAACGCTTATTTCTGTATGCTGCGGAAAACTGATCGATGCAGTCGCATATCTGATTATTCCGAATATCGCTGTGTATATACTATGCGTATCAGTAAATTCTTTCAGGAACAGTTTTATCCCGAATTTATTGAACGATGGTAAACTCCCATATGAATTTGCATGGCTCTGCCCTGCTGGTGCGATCTCTCACATTCATCTTTTATACGTCATCGGTGATATGGAGTATCTGTATGGCCAGGCCACTGTAAGCAAAGAAGCGGAAATAAACTGGATCATCTGGTGTCTCATTTTAAGTTCGTTATGTTTTATTGCATCTTTCATCGCTTTCAGAAAAAGAAAAGCAGAGGACACCGGAAAAACCATCACTGCTCCGGCACTGTTCCATGCCGTTGTAATGTGCTTTACCGCCGGAATATTTTATACTGTATGCAGCCACTACAGATTTCACACTTCCAACTTCACAACTCCTGATATAATAAGAATCATTCTGGCAGTCACATTTTCACTGATTTCATTCTTTATTCTGTTTTTCTTCAGAAAAAGACGCATCACAACTGAAGGTGCTTTAAAAAATATGATATATCCTGTTTCTGCGGCATGTATATCACTTATCATATACGTTGTGTGCATAAACGCAGAAGGATTTGGTTTGATGTACCGTATTCCTGACGTTTCAGATATCGCCGAAGCAGGCATACACTCACCTTTATGGCCTTCTGGTTACGGCCCTGAATGTCAGAACACTTACACCGCAAAAGATGACATAAAGAAAATAACAGACTTGAACCGTGAACTCAATAACGATCTGCGGGCATCGCTCACAGCTCCTGATGCTCTGGATAATTATGCTGCAAGATATCCGGATGTAATATTCTTCAGGACAGACTATGACGATGAAAAGAAACATATGCACGGAACCGATGACAGTGTCAGGATCACCTACCGTCTGAAAAACGGAAAAGAATTCGATCGTTCATATATACCATGTGTTACCGACCTTTCAGAATTTAATTTTTTTATATCTGACGGCAGCACTATAATGCGTTCGCTTAGGGACGATAGTCAGTATTTCATGAATTTTATGAAAAACGGAGGTCATGAACTTTTCTGCGGAAATACTGATTTTACAGAAAAACTTTACGGACGCAGATTTGCAAACTACATTACATCAAACACTCTGTATCCTAAGGAATATCTGATAACAGAATACGATGAAGAACTGTTCAGCGAAATAGTTTCCAAAGCATACTACCCGTATTACTTTGACATAAAAGACTGTTATGTTTTCGGTTTAGAAACACCGAATCCTGCTATCGGATACAACACATGGCAGCTTTTCCTCCCAGCCGAATACTCTGATCTTTATGAAAAATTCATGAAGTCAGCAAAAACGGAAAAAGTAAAAT
>JBGUVZ010000536.1:0-2971 GCA_045220685.1 Oscillospiraceae bacterium
ATCCCACCAGCAGCAAGGAATGTTACGTGCAGATGCGTTTGCTACGAAGTAAGCAGCCCAGTCAACTCTTGGCTGAGTGTTGCCGCCCTTGTCACGGGCACCGAATTCACCGATGTATACCGGAATGCCCTTTGAGATGTATGTGTCATAGATCGCATTGAGTACCTGATCGATATCGCCTGCGTCCTTTGTGTAGTCGAATTTGTCTGTGCTCTGTGAGTCAGATGTTTCAGCAAGAGCGAAGCCGTATGGTGTGTAAGCGTGAACTGCTACGATAAGACGACCGCTTACTGAATCGGTAGGGAGCTTGAAGTAGCTGTTAGTTGCACCGTCGATAGAGCAGTCATAACCAGGAACTGATACATAACGCTTTGCGTTGTTTCCGCCTGTTGCACGGATAGTGTCGAGACAGTCCTGATTGAGCTTGTTGATAGTCTGGATGGCATCGATACAGTCCTTGTCGTTCATGTTGAGCCACCATTCATATGTGTGACCTGTCATACGTGGTTCGTTCATTGTCTCGAAGATGAGCTTATCGCCGTAATCCTTGAAACGTTCGCCGACCTGCTTCCATACGCTTGTCATGTACTTCTTTGACTGTTCGTACTTAGCAGTTGTAGGATACATTGTGTTAGGATCGTTATCGTGGTGAACGTTGAGAATAACGTACATATCGTTCTTGTAAGCGTAGTCAACAACTTCCTGAACTCTGTCCATCCATGCCTTGTTGATTGTGAGGCTGCCGTCCATGTGGTTGTGCCATGAAACTGGTACACGGACTGTGTTGAAGCCGGCCTTCTTAACAACGTCGATCATTTCCTTTGTTGTCTTGTAGCCGCCGTTCCAGTATGTTTCAAGATCAAGGTCGTTCTTAACGTTGCCTGTATCGTCGATAGAGTCGAGTGTGTTACCGAGGTTCCAGCCGAGACGCATGTCTCTTGTCATCTTGAGACCGTCGCTTTCTGGAATCTGCTTCTGTGTTACCTTGATGTCAGGGATGGTGTATCCGCCTGCAGCGTTTACTACGATACCTGAATCAGATAAAAATCCTGATTCTGTGCTGATGAAAAGACCGTTTACTGATAAAAGGCCTGTTGCCATTGCAAAAGCAGCTGCACCGGCAGTTACACGTTTGATAATTGATCTCATTGAGATTTTTCCTCCTTACAAATACAATATCATTTCTGATCACCAACATAAATGTCAGTGATGCGTACAGTGAATGCGCCGTTGAGTTCTATCTGTGTATACGCCTCAAATGACGCAATATTCGTATGCTAATCGTTTTCATGACTATTAGTATACACTAATTTGTATCATAATACAATGGAAAAACGGATTGAAACTATGGACTTTTCTGCAAAATTCTATTGAAAATGAAGTAAATATATTTTATACTAAAGAAGGGAACTGAAATTGCGGGAAGGAGAGTATGTGAGTGAGAAAACGAATCGCATTTCTGACAATGTGGACAGATACGCAGTATACGCTTGATCTTATCAGGGTGATGGGAAAACAGGCGGCTGTGCTTGACTATGATCTTTATGTCATAACTCATTTTGTAAATTACTATAATGCCGGCAGTCAGATCGTCGGCGAGGAGAATATCTACACGCTTTTAAAGCAGATGCATTTTGACGGGGCGATACTTGCGGGCGGTTCATACTATCATACTGAACTTACCGATGTTATCGCCGGAACCCTAAAGAAAATGAATATTCCGACAATAATGCTTGACTGTGAAAAGGAAGGATTTCCGTCGTCCATACAGGACAGTCGTGAGCATTTCAGGATGTTGACGGAGCATTTTATTACGGAGCACGGTTTTGATGATATGATCTGCCTGACAGGACCGGAGGGTGAGCATCACGCCATGCAGCGCCTTTCAGGATACCGCGATGCTCTTGAAAAACATGGGATACCATATGATGAGGAAAAGGTTTTCTACGGCGATTTCTGGCTCGATTCGGCCAAAAAACTTGCTGATGATATTGTAAACGGAAAGATAAAAAAGCCTCAGGCGGTGGTCTGCGGCAACGACTATATGGCGCTGCAGCTGTGCTGGTCACTTATGCAGGCAGGTGTGCGCATACCGGATGAGATCACTGTCGGCGGATATGACGGAAACCCGGACCTTATGCACTTTCATCCGCTTCTAACGACGGTGTGTAATACATGCCTTCAGACCGGTGTGCGGGCGGTCTGCATTCTGCATGAGATGATAAGCGGTGAAAAGGCGGAACCGGTTTCTATAGAAACCAAACTTCAGATAGGTGCCACCTGCGGATGTGATCCTGACCAGGTGAAAAGTTCCGTTATGACGCGCAGGCATTTCATGGAACTTCAGCAGAATTCTCTTTTCCTTCACAGCGCATATTCATCTATGATGAGCAGTGTCCGTACTCTCAACGAAATTGTTTTTGCTCTGGTAAACAATCTTTATCTGCTCGGAAGGGACAACAGCCTTAAGATCTGTCTGTGTACGGACTGGCAGGGAGATCTGGGTGATCCGGACAGTTACAGGAAAGAAGGATACTCCGATAAAATGACCTGCATTCTCACACGAGATGCCAGCGGAAATATTGAAACAGGCGGTGCGGTAAGCCTTTCTGACATGGATGAAACAGATACTCCGGCAACTACACTTATTACTCCGCTTCATTATCAGGACAGGGCTTTCGGAATATGCATAAGGCGGTTTTCGTCAGATAAGGTTACCTTTGAACAGTACTACGGGGAATTCTGCCAGATGATTGCCAACGCCGTGGAACGTATGAGAATGAATCATGTCGAGCAGGAACTTCGTATTCTCGCCAGACAGAGCATGGATATACACCAGCCGTACAAGGCGGTTTTACGCACTCTGCGCGAAAAACTGTACGAAGATCCGCAGCTTGAATGGAAAGCGTCGGAGCAGGCGGATATCATCGGTATAAGTTTGTCACATTTCCAGCATCTCTATCAGGAGTTT
>JBGUVZ010000537.1:0-6389 GCA_045220685.1 Oscillospiraceae bacterium
ATCTTGTCAGCGATATCGCCTTCAGGCATATCTGTTTCAACAGCTTCGCCCTTGTCGTTGTATTTATAAGCCTTCATCTCGATAAGATTGATGTAGCTTGAAATGCTTCCGTCTCTGATTACAGGTACAACTACCGGGCACACTGTAGGACCGAAAGCAGTCTTGAGTTCTGTAAGTGTGTTATAGAAGTTTGCGTTAGGATCGTCAAGCTTGGTTACAACGAATACTCTTGACTTGCCGAGCTTTTCAGCAAATTTGTAGGCTTTCTTTGTACCGACCTTGACACCTGACTTGCCTGATACAGTGATCATTACAGTACCGGCTGCAGTAATGCCTTCACGCATGCCGCCTTCGAAATCGAAAAGGCCAGGAGTGTCGATGAGATTTACCTTAATGCCTTCTGTCATGAAGTTGGCTATTGATGTATTTATTGAAACTTTTCTCTTAATTTCTTCAGGATCAAAGTCACAAACAGTGTTTCCTTCTTCTGTCTTTCCAAGACGTTCTGTAACCCCTGCCTTGAAAAGTAATGCTTCTGCAAGTGATGTCTTACCTGAACCGTTGTGTCCGGCAAGAGCGATGTTTTTAATTGTTTCTGCATTGTTAGTCATAATCACATTTCCCCTTTATGTAGATTTGTACAAAATATTATGTTAGTTATTATATCACTTTTGTTTTTTTAACACAATACATTACGAAAAATTTCATTCCAATAGATAAAATAATGATAAAGTGTTTGTGTATAAAGCACAAAAAGCGGACCCGTTAAGAGTCCGCTTTTTATTCAATAGTTTATATATTTTTCGGATCATGCCGGATATCGCATGGAGAATATCCAAGGCTTCGCCACAGTCCCCGCGCTGATATCAGCGTTTCTTTAGTCTTCGTTAAGTCCGCAGCACTTCTTGTACTTCTTGCCGCTTCCGCAAGGGCAGAGTTCATTGTCCTTGATCTTGTTTGACTTAGCCTGTGATGAGAAGCTTCCGTCGCCTGCACCTGCATTAGGAGCATCCGGCTTGTTTACCTGAACACGTTCAGGAGCCTGGTTGTTTGCAAGTCTTACTGTTAAGAGCATACGTACTGTATCTTCACGGATGCTTTCAACCATTGCGTCGAACATTTCGAAACCTTCGTATCTGTATTCAACAACAGGGTTCTTCTGACCGTAAGCTCTGAGTGAGATACCCTTCTTGAGCTCATCCATGTCGTCGATGTGTGCTGTCCATTTTGAGTCAACAACTCTGAGAAGGTTAACTCTTTCGAGTTCTCTGATAGTTTCCTCGCCGTACTGAGCTTCCTTGTCGGCATAGATCTTTGTAGCTCTTTCTGTAAGCATCTTTGCGATGTCTTCCTTTGAAGTATCGTCAAGCTTCTTGTCATCTTCTTCAAGATCCTTGAAGTCATCTTCATTTGTGATCCATTCAAGGAAGTATTCCCTGAGACCTACGAGATTCCAGTTTTCCTTGTCCTCGCCGTCATCAAGAAGATATCTGTCAACTGTTGTTTCAACAAGATCCTTGATCATCTTGAGGATGCTTTCGTGGAGGTCGTCGCCGTTAAGAACCTTTGCACGCTGATCGTAGATGATCTCACGCTGCTTGTTCATTACGTCGTCGTAGTTGAGTACGTTCTTTCTGATGCTGAAGTTACGTCCTTCTACCTTCTTCTGTGAAGACTCGATCATCTTTGTGAGGAACTTGCTTTCGATCGGCATTGTTTCCTCAACGTTGAGTGTCTTCATAAGGTTTTCTATTCTGTCAGCTGCAAAGATTCTCATGAGGTCGTCTTCGAGTGAGAGGAAGAAACGGCTTTCACCCTCGTCGCCCTGACGTCCTGAACGTCCGCGGAGCTGGTTGTCGATACGTCTTGATTCATGACGTTCAGTACCGATGATGAAGAGACCGCCTGCATTACGTACTTCAACAGCCTTTTCCTTTACCTCAGCGCTGTACTTGTCATACAGTTCCCTGTAGACCTTTCTTGCTTCGATTATAGCTTCGTCATCAGTTTCAGCATAACCTACTGCTTCGTTGATGATATCTTCATCGTATTCCTTCTTACGCATTTCAGCCTTAGCCTGGAACTCAGCGTTACCGCCGAGGATGATATCTGTGCCTCGTCCGGCCATGTTAGTAGCGATTGTAACCGCACCGAGCTTACCGGCCTGAGCAACGATCTCAGCTTCCTTTTCATGCTGCTTTGCGTTGAGGACTGAGTGCTTGATACCCTTCTTCTTGAGAAGAGCAGAAAGCTTTTCTGACTTGTCGATAGATACTGTACCAACAAGTACCGGCTGTCCCTTTGCATGGCATTCAGCGATCTGGTTGATAACAGCTTCGAACTTTCCGCGTTCTGTTCTGTACACCTGGTCTGAATGGTCTATTCTCTGTACAGGTCTGTTTGTAGGTACCTGAATAACGTCGAGTTTGTAGATTTCCTTGAATTCGTCTTCTTCAGTCATAGCAGTACCTGTCATACCTGAAAGTTTTGCGTAGAGTCTGAAGTAGTTCTGGAATGTGATAGTAGCGAGTGTCTTTGACTCGTGAGCTACCTTAACACCTTCCTTGGCTTCGATAGCCTGGTGGAGACCGTCGTTGAAACGACGACCCATCATAAGACGGCCTGTGAATTCGTCAACGATGATTACTTCGCCGTCCTTAACAACGTAGTCTATATCTCTCTTCATTACACCGTTAGCCTTGAGAGCCTGGTTGATGTGGTGAAGAAGAGTCATGTTGTCAGGATCCATGAGGTTTTCAACGTTGAAGTGCTTTTCAGCCTTCTTGACACCTGTTCTTGTTATAGTAGCGGACTTTGCCTTTTCATCGATGATGTAGTCGTAATCCTTGTTAAGTTCATCCTGGTCTTCCTTGTCGTCCATTTCAACGACTGTTACAGGAACGAGAGTCTTGGCAAACTTGTCAACTATGCCGTAGAGTTCTGTTGACTTTTCGCCACGTCCTGAAATGATAAGAGGAGTTCTTGCTTCATCGATGAGGATGGAGTCAACTTCGTCGACGATAGCAAAGTTAGGTTCTCTCTGAACCATGTCCTTCTTGTAGATTACCATGTTGTCACGGAGATAGTCAAATCCGAGTTCGTTGTTTGTGGCATATGTGATGTCACAGTTGTAAGCTGCTCTTCTCTGACCGTTGTTGAGTCCGTGGAGGATAACACCGATAGTAAGACCGAGATAACGGTAAACCTTACCCATTTCCTCAGACTGGAACTTAGCGAGGTAGTCGTTTACTGTTACTACGTGAACGCCCTTGCCTGAAAGAGCATTTAAGTAAGCAGCGAGGCAGGCAACGAGAGTTTTACCTTCACCGGTCTTCATTTCAGCGATACGGCCCTGATGAAGAACGATGGCACCGATGATCTGTACAGGGAACGGCTTCTTTCCGAGCACACGGAATGCAGCTTCACGGCATGTTGCAAGAGCTTCAGGAAGAATGTCATCCAGAGTCTCGCCTGCTTCAAGTCTGTCCCTGAACTGCTGTGTCTTGCCCTTGAGTTCAGCTTCGGAAAGCTTTGAATACTCTTCGTCAAGGTCAAGGACTGCCTGCTTGATAGGTTCAATACGAGCGAGTTCCTTTTTGCTGTATGAACCGAAAATCTTATCTATCAAACTCATTTTTCTTTAGTCCACCTTTAAATAAATTGTTTTTATGAATTAATGTATTACGAATACAAATAAGTTTCGGATAACAATAAATACACATATTATATTTTATCGCAAATCAACAAATTTGTCAATAGTGAGAACTTTGGTTTTAAGCGGTTTTAACTTTTATATTGATAATTCCCGCGGTTTGTGGTATACTAATATTAAGCAAAGCGCTGATTAAACCGCATATTCGACACGGCTCGTATTTTGCGGAGTGTGACCATGCAGATTTGTTCCGGTCACCGTACTTATTTACATCAGCGTTCCCGTAATCAAATCATCCGGAAGGAGGAATGGTCCGTTTGTACGCCATAGGATCAAAAAAGTATTTACTTAACAACGAACTTAGCAACGGGTACTACGAAACTGTCAGCGATCTTATTGACAATGAAATGGTACTTAAAATGAAAAACTACATGCAGCACGGTAATACCACTACATTTCAGCACTGCGTCAACGTATCGTACTACAACTACAAGCTTTGTAAATTCTTCCATCTTGATGCAAGAGCTGGTGCAAGAGCGGGTCTTCTCCATGATTTCTTTCTTTATGACTGGCATACGCACACAAAGGAAACGGGAGATCATTTCCACGGAATGACTCATCCGAAAGCTGCGCTCCGCAATGCATGCAAGCATTTCACTCTGACAGACAAAGAGAAGGACATCATACTGAAACATATGTTTCCGCTTACGATAACTCCTCCGAGCTACAAGGAAACGGTAGTCATCGTTCTCGTTGACAAATACTGCGGACTTATCGAAACAGCCGCTCATATCTGTTCAAAGCTCACAGGCAGAGTAAAACAGGCACAGAATTAACTGATATAAAAAATGCTTTACGAATCATTCGTAAAGCATTTTTTGTTTTATTCGGTTATTTCTTCAGTATCAGAATACACACGTGCTTCTTCGGCTGTTTCCTCGATTATCCTGCGTACCTCTTCAACGCCCTCGAATGTCTGGGATGAGAACGGGATAATGTGGATATCTTCATAGCACGGAATAGTTTCCTCGAAGACTTTCATCGCCTTTGCACGTTCCGTCTTGTTGAGCTTGTCAGCCTTTGTCAGAATGATAACGAACGGAAGTTCATTATCTATCAGAAAGTTTATCATGTGTATGTCGTCAGCAGTAGGAGCGTGACGCATATCGATAAGAAGAAATACAAGCTCGATATTTCTGTCAGCGTTCAGATAGCCTTCGATAAGACCTGCCCAGCGCTGTTTTTCAGTCTTGGCAACTTTGGCGTAGCCGTAGCCCGGAAGGTCAACGAAGAAAACATCTTCAAGGCTGTAGAAATTGATCGTAGCAGTCTTTCCCGGCACGGAACTTACTCTGGCAAGTGATTTACGGTTGAATATCTTGTTGATCAGAGTAGATTTTCCGACGTTTGAACGGCCGGCAAAAACTATCTCGGTACGGTCTGACTCAGGTATCTGGCTGAAAAGTCCGTAGCAGGAGTGAAATTCAGCTTTATTGTAGTTCATTTACCTCTTCCTTTACTTTGAAAACACGGATATGCGGGTGAGGCAGCGGGGCTTTACCCCGTTCCCTGCGCTGTTTTTTTATTGATCAGCGTTTCACTGTACAAGTGCATGTTCAAGAACTGTTTCAAGGTCTTCTGCGAAAACGAATTCCACATTTTCCTTTACAACATCCTCGACATCTTCCATGTCAGGCTTGTTACCTGCAGGGATTATGACCTTCTTCATGCCTTCCTTGTAGGCAGCCATTGTCTTTTCACGAAGTCCGCCGATAGGAAGCACCTTTCCGTGAAGAGTTATCTCACCGGTCATGGCAACGTCGCTTCTTACCTTCTTTCCGGAAAGAGCTGAAACCAGTGCTGTTGTCATGGTGACACCGGCTGACGGGCCGTCCTTCGGAACTGCGCCTTCAGGTGCATGGATGTGAAGATCCTTGTTCTTTACAAACTTAAGGTCGATGCCGTACTTTTTCGCAACGCTTCTTGTGTAGCTTACTGCGATTCCGGCACTTTCCTTCATTACATCGCCGAGTGAACCTGTAAGTGTCACTCCGCCCTTGCCTTCGAGCACAAGAACTTCAAGCGGCATAAGAACACCGCCGGCAGCAGTCCAGGCAAGGCCGTTTACTATGCCCACCTCGTCCTTTTCGCTCTTTACGTCCTTGATATACTTTTCATGGCCTAAGTATTTGCTTATATTGTTTGCAGTGAACTTTATCTTCTTAGCCTCTCCGCTTACGATCTCCTTTGCAGTCTTGCGGCAGAGAGAACCGATGTTTCTTTCAAGATTACGCACGCCGGCTTCCTTGGTATATGAATCGATAAGCTTGTAGATGCCGTCGTCATCGATCTTCATCTGTGAAGCCTTCAGGCCGTGCTTTTTAAGCTGCTTCGGAATGAGATGTTCCTTTGCAATGTGGAACTTCTCCTCGCGGGTGTAGCTTGTGATCTCGATGACTTCCATACGGTCAAGCAGAGGAGCCGGTATGGTTTCGGTAGTGTTGGCTGTTGTAATGAACATTACCTTGCTTAAGTCAAACGGAACTTCAGTGTAGTGATCACGGAATTCCTTGTTCTGCTCACTGTCGAGAACTTCAAGCATAGCTGCAGACGGGTCTCCGCGGAAGTCGTTGCTCATCTTGTCAATCTCGTCGAAAAGGATAAGCGGATTCTTTGTACCTGCCTGTATCATTGCATTGATGATACGTCCCGGCATAGCACCTACGTAGGTCTTTCT
>JBGUVZ010000538.1:0-3668 GCA_045220685.1 Oscillospiraceae bacterium
GGTGGCTGCTTCGCAGCAATTATAGTAGAACGCCAAAGGCGTTCCAATCAAATGGTGGCGCCTGCGGCGCAATAGAAAAAGCTACTCATATTTTTGAGCAGCTTTGGTACAAAAAAATAGAGCAAAACCTTTCAGCTTCACTCCGCAAAAACGTAATATCGTTTTTTCCATCTGTATATAGTTTACTATACTTCGTAGGTTTGTCAACATGTTTAAAGCGTGATATACCAGGTAAATTATGTAGTTTAAATGATGGTAGAACCGTTGAAATCATGGAGCTTTTGTGTTATAATTCAATTAAGAAGAATATATTATTATGTAAAATTACGGAAATAGTCTTAAATGGTAAAATGATATTTGGATGGTTTTACTATTTACTTAAAATCTTCTTTGTGGTAAAATGTATATAAACAAATAATGCCAAAGGAGATTTTGAGAATGCAGGAAGGCGTTAAAATTTACGATATTTCTTTTAAAGAAATGCTAATGAAATCAGAAAGGTTGCTTATTAAATTTGTAAATAAGGTATTTGGTAAGCATTTTCCGATTGATTCAGAAATTAAGTTTCTGAATGCAACAACTATTGGGGAAGACGGTTCAGTTCTTGAAAAGGATGTTTATTTTGAGATCTGTGGCGAGAGATTTCATATCGAAGCGCAGTCTTACTGGGATGATATGATGTTCCGTCTTTTCGAGTATGCGGTCAGTACAGATGAAGGATACGAAAAGATAGACGCTACGCATGCAGTCTATCATATGCCGAAACAGGCAGTTGTATTCCTTAAGGATACGAATAAGGCAAATGATAAGCTTTTTATCAGGCTTATCCTGCCGGACGAACAGGAAGTAGAGTATTCGGTTCATGCGATAAGAGCACTCGGTTATTATCCTGAAGAGCTGGTTGAAAACGATATGGAAATTCTTCTTCCGTTTCAGATAATAAGGCTTTACAATAAGGTCGGAAGCTATGATGGATATTCAGAAGAAGAAAAAGATAAGTTTTGGAATGACTACAAGGAAATATGTAATTCAGTAGTAGGTACTTTAAAATCTTTGCTGGATGAAGGAACGATTACAAATGATGATTATCAAAGAATGATAGAAATTACAAAATCACTGGACGAATATGTTTATGGACTTTTAGCAGATAAATCAACGAGAGGGGCTGATTCTATGTTACAGGAAAAGGTAATGCTTTGGGGCGACCGTATTAGAGCAGAGGCAAAAGCCGAAGCAAAGGCAGAAGAAAAAAATGAACTTGCTGAAATGATGATTAACGATGAAAAGCCTATAGACGAAATCGAACGTTATACTGGTTTAAATGCTGCTGCATTAAAACAGATCGCAAAGTCACTTGGTAAAACACTTGTTATTTAACTGATTAGAATATTTATCTCCCTGAGGTGGCACTGAACATTATTGCTACTCTCAGGGAGATTATTTTTTTATATGAAGTGATGTTGGCAAAAATAGATTTTTCATTTCCGAATGCCTTCGCTTAAATGGTGGCTGCTTCGCAGCAATTATAGTAGAACGCCGAAGGCGTTCCGATTAAATGGTTGCGCCTGTCGGCGCAATAGAAAAAGCTGCTCAAAATTTTTTGAGCAGCTTTAATCAAAGGGCGTATTATTATCACGATAACGACCAACTATCGTCTTTTCTGTTTACCTCTGCTGAGTGAAGATGCGATTTGGCATCAACGTACCAGTCCGGTACAAACGGCTGCGATATGATGGTATCTATATCGCTCTTCCAAAGTCATTGTCGTCTTGTGCGGGCGAAGTATCTGCGCTGATGCTCCCATATTATTCTCCTTGATTTAGATTTAGCAGATCTATTCATCTTCTTTTTTGTTTTTAGGCCGATGAGGAATGTTATAATAAATAAAGAAAAACAATGATAAAACAATATTCAATCCAACTACGACAAAAGCAAATGATGCGAATATTGTGCCGTTAGTGTAATAGCCCGGGAAATAGTATTCTCCAGGATTTTCGGGGTTGTAGCGGATCAGTACTTCATCGCCTATGTCACCAATACCTGCTCCGGCTGAAAGACTGTCATATTTGAAAACACCATCTGATTCGACATCGATATCGCATAATTTGGTGCCCATTCTATACTTATGTGCAGGATGTGTTCTATCAGGATATTTGCCGGAAACCTTATACGAAAAAACTACAGTACCTTTTATTTCAGTCGTACATTCTTTTTCCAGATTTCGGTGGTAGCATGCTGGAATTAATCCTAACAGAAAAAATACAAGCGCAATAAGCAGAGTGAAGTTTGGTATGAATATTTCCCGCTTTTCTTTGTTTTCCTTTTTCAGATCTATCAATAATTTTTCCTCCGAAGTCATTTTGTACTCATTTTCATTTATTTAGTATTATCGACAAGTATTCAGAATCAACTCCAAATCCCCATTCAGCGCAGTCTGTTCGCCAGACATCATAATGGCCGAACTTTGACCTTTCGGGATCTGTGTTTTCCGGAGTGATACCTGACAGAAGCGAGATATCGGGCAGGGGAATGTTATGGGATTTCAGTATGCTTTCTGCTTTATCAATATAACGCAGGGTATCCTTTTGGCCATCCTCGATATTGTAATAAGAACCGTCGCACGAGCACCAAAGGTCTACTGGTATAAGAAGCATCCTGTTTATCTCATCATCATTATTTCCATCCGTAATGCCTTTGTACAGCGAGACCATCTCGTCATAGACTTCACGGCTCAGATTGCCGTCGTATTCAAGTTGTGCGGTATTTTCATAGCCCTCATATTCCATGATGGTATTGTTTTTTCATAGATATCAAGTCCGTCATCCGTCCAGCAGCAGTAGGATGTCCACTGCCACATACGCTTTGCCACAGGGGTCCAGTCTCTGTCGGGGTAAAGCGCAAGAAGATAGCGTTCTATGCACATGAATATATAGCACATTCTGCCGTTCATTGTTATATTATCGAATCTTTTATCAGTGTTACTCATTTTATCATCTCCAAGATAAGGTTTATGCGAGCTGGGTTGTATATTACCAATTATACTATAATTGGATCGGAATTTCAAATTTCATGAAAGATAAAAAAATCACAGGAGCGTTTTCAGATCCTGTGATTTTTTCTTTATTTTCTTATGTATCCGAGCATGGATGGAACAAGAAGAAGTGCTGCCATAGCAACAACTGTGATTTTTCTGATTGCTGCTTTCATGTGTTTTGAAATTTTGAAATTCATTTTGTTATCCTTTCATTCATAGATTTTGATAAATTTATAATACGGTATATTTATGGTTTTGTCAACTGCATAACATAAATTTCGCTCGATTTGATAACTTTTTTAGAATTTCATAGGTCTATGCAAAGAGACAACCATATGCAGGGGGAGAACAATAAAAACCTGCAAAAGCACGGCATTTCTCCCCCTGCCTTAGGTTTTCTCTCTGCACTCTCTTTCCTTCACCATCCCCCACATTGCCGGCTTTTATTATTTATAACTCTGAGGTTTACTGACTTAAGGCGTGGTTACTGCGTTATATAAAAATTTTTTTTTGCAAACTGTAAGATTTCGAAAAAAATGATGTCAGTATATATGTTGGAGGATGATGTTAATACAGACGATTATATTTTCTGAAAACATAGGTTATATTCAGGTAAACGTTATTGGTGAAAATG
>JBGUVZ010000539.1:0-3981 GCA_045220685.1 Oscillospiraceae bacterium
GGACACCCACCCCCTGCCCCCTCCCTGAGGGAGGGGGATGAAGTGAGGGGGCTTCGCCCCCTCGCCCCTCATTAAAGGAGCACCACCGGCGAAGGTCTTCCCCCGAAAGGTTTCCTCACACACTTTAGTAACAGGGGAAACACAGACGAAGGTCTTTCCGCATACATGAGGACTACACTTACATCGCGTTGAACGGATAATGTAATACCGGCAAGGAGGCTTAAATGAAAATAAGAAAAATAGCGGCAGGGATAATGGCTTTTGCCGCTGTATCTGCTTTATATACCGGTGCGGAGAAGACCGGGGCTGAAAGTTTTACTGTAAATAATGAAAACTACACTCGAAACAGCGGGATAATGATCACGGATATGATAACCACTCTTTCACCGGCACTCAGTGATGCTGAAATAAATGCTCTGCCGGAACGTTATGATCTTCGTGAACAGGGGCTTGTATCGGAAATCAAGGATCAGGGTGAATTCGGTACCTGCTGGGCGCATGCTGCTACCGGTGCAGTGGAAACGTCACTTATAAAGAGCGAACCGTTTGTTGATCTTTCGGAATTCCATCTTGCCTATTTCAGTTTCTTCGGCGATAACACACCGCACAATCCTGACCGCAGCGATATTATCGGAGGCGGTCACATCTCATTTACAGCTGCATCATATGCAAGGTGGAGCGGCCCTGTAATTGAAAAAGTAATGCCGTATGAACAAGTCAGAATGACTGATCCGGATCCGGAGCTTCAGTACAGACACGATTATCTCGTAACTGAAATGAATGTCATCAACCCGTTCTGTTACGAGGACCTCTCACAGCCGGAAACGATACGCTTCACAGACGATGAAATTAAACAGATGATCACCGAAGGAAACGCTGTTACCATATCGATCTGCTTCAGCGAGGAATACTACAATCCGGACACATACTCATTCTATGACAGAGTCAGCGACAGGACCAATCACGACGTTCTGATAGTCGGATATGACGACAGCTTCTCACGCGAAAACTTTAACTACACCCCTCCGGGAGACGGTGCATGGATAGTCAAGAACAGCTGGGGAACCGGATGGGGCGACTCAGGCTTCTTTTATATCTCATACTATGATAAATGCTTATCAAATACATGCTGCCTGAAAGCTGAAAAAACAGAACGTTACCAGACCAACTACCAGCATGATGAGCTGTGCTATACCGCAGCGGTCTCACCTGATAAAACACACCCTAAAAAAGGATATATGGCAAATGTGTTCACAGCAGAAAAGGACGAATACATAACCGGTTCCGGTTTCTACACCACCGACAACAACTCTTCCTATGAAATATCAGTCTACACGGACCTGATTTCAGAAACAGATCCGTCAAGCGGAACACAGCACAGCCTCACCACAGGAACTGAACGGTTCGCCGGCTACCACACCGTTACTCTGAACGACCCTGTAAAAGTTAAAAAGGGTGAAAAGTTTGCGATAGTATGCGGGCTTGAAAATCCGAAAAACTATTACCCGGTACCGGTTGAATCAGAAGTTTATGCCTGGGGATTCAGCTGTGGTCTTGACGAGGATGAGATCGAGGAAAACACAAATCCCGGTGAAAGTTTCATCAGTTCAAACGGCACAAACTGGACTGACACCTACGGATTCGCACAGAGTGAACCATATAACGGTGCAAGGAATTCCGGAAGAGATATCATTTATTCTCTGGGCAATGTATGTCTGAAAGCATTCGGATCCTCTGATCCGGAATGGCAGGATGAACCGGTGATAAAAAAGCAATCCGTTTTAAGTTCACTGACAGCAGACGACGACTGTATTAACGTCAAAACATATGACGCATACGACCAGCCTGATATTCCTCTGACTCATCTCTTCTACAGAATTCCATGTGCCAAAGACTATATCGTGCTCCGTCCATTCGGTACCGGAAAAATCCTTGTGGACGGAAAAGAAGTGATCTCAGGGCATGAAAGTGAAAGGATATACGCTGATTACGGCACAACCACTGTAAAGATAACATCTTCCGAAGAAGGTATGGAAGATACGGAATATATGCTTGAAATAATGCGTGACCGTGTTCTTCCGGACTACATCAACGAAACAATATCAATACCAGACGCCAGATACGGCGTAGAAAAAGCCACTGCAGAAAACGGGATAAGCGGCATCACCGCTGACGGTACAGTGATCACTGTCACAGATCCTGACGGTCATGTTTTAAAGGACGGAGACAGCATAAGTGCCTGGTTCGGCGAAGATCTTAAAGTAACTGAAGGAGAAGCCACATATTATCTTTATCTTGAACAGAGAAAATGGAGCCAGATCACGGATTCTGAAATATGTGTTACAGATTCAGAAACCATTTCCGGAGTATATTCAGGTGACGGAAGAGTTCTCTACAGTACCTCACCTGACATGAGTAATGCAAAGGACGTTCATGATCGTGTAGCTGGTCTTTACGGTACAAGTGAATTCCGGATCTATCCGGGATACGACAAAGATCTTTACTTCCAGATGCAGGCTGATGAGCACGCACCGAAAAGCAGAGTGATACATGTAGAGGTTCCGGACCGTCCAGTAATAACTGATGATGACATCGAAATAGAATTCATAGACGATACAAGTTTTAAATTCAGTCTTCCTGCTTTCGATGAGTCTGTCTGGATATACTTCAAATGCAGCCTGAAATCAGACGAAAAACCTGCAGTGACAGAAGACAACTATCTGTGGGATCAATATCGGAACGATAAATCCGAAGCGGTAGAGAACCTTCTTCCGGGGCACACCTATTCCCTGTCTGTTAAATTACCAGCGAATGACGAAGCCTTTTTTTCAAGTAAGATACATGAGATACTTATCACCATGCCGGGAGAAAAGCCGGATTATGTGATAGATTACGAAAAGGAAAAACTCGTATTCGACGAAACAGAATTCACTGTAACATACGGCGACAAGGAATTTCACTGCTACGACAGTCTGTCAGATTACACTTCCTGTGACTTAAAGATCTGTCCGCGTAACGGAGATCCTGAAACCGACTCGGAAACCATACACGTTCCGGAAAGAAGAAAGGCACCTGAACCGTATATCGACTTTAAAGAAGGGTGTATAAAAAATCTCAGCGAAGATCTTATGTTTGTAGTAAACACCACAAACACAGCAGACTTGGGTGCAGTATACGGTCACCAGGTGTTCCGTAGTGATCCGGTAATTCTTGACGACCTCACTTCCTATTATGGATATAAACCGGGATACACACTGAATTTCTTCTACGCTCCGACCAAAGACGAGTTTGCCTCGGAGATCTGTCCTGTCATCGTCCCTGAGCTTGAAGATATTTCAAAGGAACTGATAAAGATCACAGGCATCACAGATACTGAGATCCGTCTCGAAGAACATGAAGGTCTTGAATACGGATACGCAAACTATAATTCTAACGATTTCATATGGGAGAACAATTTCATATGGCAATGGCAGGACAGTCCGGTATTTTCGGACCTTGACCCTGACACTAAATACAAGTTCCGTGTTCGTTACAAAGGATCGGAAACCGAACCGTACAGTGAATCCGTTTACGCCATTGCAAAAACACTGAAAAAAGACTACAGACCCGGTGACATGAACAATGACGGAAACTGCAGCATCATTGACGTGCTGATCCTTAAAAGGATACTTTTCGGTACTCTTGAACCGGATCAGTATCAGATTCGCAGCAGTGACTTCAATTCAGACGGCAATATCAACGTGCTTGATTTCAGGAGGCTGATAACAGAAATAGTGGAATAGCAAAGAAAAAGAGGTAACGCTGGATCATCTGATATCCAGCAGACCTGTCACTGGGACAGGTCATGATATAGAAATTACGGAGGCATTTTTGAACAGAAAGAAAAGAAAAACGGCAGGGGTTCTTGCTGCCGTTTTCACATTGACAACATTAGCATTTTCATTGCCGGAAGGCTTGAACAGAACTGTATCGGCTGAAGAA
>JBGUVZ010000540.1:0-5920 GCA_045220685.1 Oscillospiraceae bacterium
CCCGACTCCGGTAAAGGAAGCTGCGACGGAAATGAACATTCCTGTTTACCAGCCACTTTCACTGAGAAAGGGCGACGATGCTGCGGAAGCTCTTGAAGTGCTTAAGCAGAATGCACCTGACCTTATCGTTGTTGTAGCATATGGTCAGATCCTTCCGGAGGAGATACTTTCACTTCCGAAGCACGGATGCATCAATGTTCACGGTTCACTTCTCCCTGAATACAGGGGAGCGGCTCCTATGCAGTGGTGCCTTTTAAACGGTGAAAAGAAGACAGGCGTTACTACCATGATGATGGACAAGGGTCTTGACACAGGCGACATGCTCGTAAAGTCGGAAATAGAGATTGGCGTAAACGAGACTTTCGCTGAACTTCACGACAGACTTGCTGAGTGCGGAGCTGATACTCTCGTAAAGACACTTGAAGAGCTTAAAAACGGAAGTCTGACACGCACACCTCAGGACGACAGTCTTTCGACCTACTCACCGATGATAACCAAAAATATGTCGCTTATCGACTTTAACGAACCGGCTCAGAAGATACACAACACGGTAAGAGCCATTACCGGATTTGCATTCCTCGGAGGAAAGAGAATAAAGTTCTTCCGTTCCGAGCTTGCAGGAAAGAAATCAGGCGAAGAACCTGGTACGGTTATCGAAGCCTCATCAGAATTCCTTGCGGTATGCGGTGACGGCGAGGTAATAAGATTTACCGAAGTACAGCCTGAGGGAAGCAAGAGAATGAAAGCTGCTGATTATCTCAGAGGCAGCAAGCTTCAGACAGGTATAAAATTCACTACCGGAGAATAATAATGGTAAACTGCAGAAAAGAAACGGTAAAACTTCTGCTCAAGACTTTCAGTGAGGACAGTTACTCGAACATTCTTCTTGACAGCGTGCTTTCGTCTAATGAAATGACACCTCAGGACAGAAAATTCATAACGACTCTCTACTACGGAGTACTTGAAAGAAAGCTTACGCTGGATCACATAATTTCGTGTTTCAGCACCAGAAGACCGGAAAGACTTGATCCGACCGTTCTGAACATACTCAGAACAGGGATATACCAGATAAAATATATGGACAGCGTGCCGGACAATGCGGCTGTCAATGAGTCGGTAAAGCTTACAAGGAGCTTTCGTCTTTCAAGCGCTTCCGGCTTTGTCAATGCGGTGCTCAGAAACTTTCTGAGAGATCCTTCTTCCGTAAAGGAACCGGAGGATGAGCTCGAAGCACTTTCAGTGCGTTATTCTGTATCTCCTGAGATCATCTCGATGGTGCTTTCAGGATACGGCAGAGAGTTTACCGAATCATTTCTTGAACGTCTGACAGGAAAACCTCCTGTTTATATACGTGCAAACAGCCTGCTTGCTGATGAAAAGAAGCTAAGAGAGGCAATGGGAAAAGCAGAACCTGTAAAGTCTGATATTCTCCCTGACTGCTACAGTGTTGCCTCCGGTGTTCTTACTCATACAGCCGCTTTCAGAAAAGGCTATTTTCATGTTCAGGACATATCGTCACAGCTTGCCTGTGCAGCCCTCGGACCAAAACCTGGCGAAACAGTGCTTGATCTCTGTTCAGCTCCGGGCGGAAAGGCATTTACCATGGCCGAGATGATGAAGGGCGAGGGAAAAGTGATCGCCTTTGATCTTTACGGTCACAGATCGCGTCTTGTTGAGGACGGAGCGGCAAGGCTCCATCTTGAAAATGTGACCGCTTTCACTCATGACGCTCTTGAATACGATGCTTCACTTGAAGGCGCAGACAAGGTGCTCTGCGACGTTCCGTGCTCCGGATTCGGCGTAATGGGAAAGAAGCCGGAAATAAGATACAAACTTACCGAAGGTCTTGAAGAACTCTATGATATACAGTATAAGATCCTGTGCAACGGTGCTTCCTACTTAAGAAAAGGCGGCGAGCTTGTGTATTCCACATGTACGCTCAACCGTAACGAAAATGATGAGATCATTGACCGTTTCTTAAGAGAACACGATGAATACGAGGGTGTAAGCTTTCTTGAAAATGCCGGAGAACCATTCGGCGGATACAAGGCAGTCCTCGGAGCTTCAGGTCCTGACAGTGACGGGTTCTTTATTTCAAAGATAAGAAGGAAATGATCATGACTGATAAAACGGACATACTTTCATTAAGCCTTGCAGAGCTTACGGAAATGGTCACGGATAAGCTCGGCGAGAAGAAATTCCGCGCCGGACAGATCTATGAATGGCTGCATGTAAAAAAGGCCGTAAGTTTCGATGAAATGACTAACTTATCAGCCAGTTTAAGACTAAAACTAAATGATACGTTTTGTATAAAACGCCTAAATATCGTCCGAAAGCTTGAATCGGCTATAGATAATACTGTAAAATATCTTTATGGGCTTGATGACGGCAATATTGTTGAGTCTGTAGTAATGGAATACAGCTTCGGACTGTCGCTCTGTGTATCCACGCAGATAGGCTGTAAAATGGGCTGCGACTTCTGTGCTTCAGCTATTGCCGGATTCGTCAGAAACCTTACAGCTTCCGAGATACTTCTCCAGAAGTACGAGGCTGAGCGTGATCTCGGCAGAAAGATATCACGCGTGGTGCTCATGGGAATAGGCGAGCCGCTTGACAACTATGACAATGTTCTGCGATTCATCAGGATCGTGACTGCTCCGGAGTCAGACGGTATAAGCCAGAGGCATGTGACACTGTCCACCTGCGGCATCGTTCCTCGTATACGTGAACTTGCTGACGAGGAGCTTTCCGTCAATCTTGCGGTGTCGCTCCACAGTCCTGACGATGTTTCACGAAGCAGGATAATGCCCGTAAACAGAAAGTATGACCTTGCATCGCTTATGTCAGCGTGCAGATACTATACTAAAAAGACAGGACGAAGGATAACCTTCGAATATGCTGTCATTGAAAATGTCAACTCTTCATCCGCTGATGCAAAAAAACTTGCTTCACTGTTCAGCGGCATGATAAGTCATATAAATCTTATAGGTGTAAATGATGTAAAGGAGAGAGATTACTCCTCTTCCTCATCGCACGTCGAGAAGTTTAAAAACGAGCTTGTACGGCTCGGTGTAAACGCAACAGTCCGCCGTAAACTCGGTGCTGACATCGATGCGGCCTGCGGACAGCTCAGACGTGAATTTGAAAGTACAAGAGGTGAGATGATTGAAAATAGCCAGTGAATCGGATATTGGCTTATGCAGAAATGAAAATCAGGATATGGTAGTCTGTGAGATAATAGACGAATCAGACGGCTCATGTCTGATAGTAGTATGTGACGGTATGGGCGGTGAAAACCACGGCAAATACGCCAGCACAGTTGCATCAGAGGTAGTAAGAAGCAAATTCATTGCCGGTTACGACAGAGCCTTTGCTTCAAAAAGCCTGAAAAATCTGCTGGTCTCGACAGTTACAGTGGCTAATTCAGTAATATTCAACACATCACACGCAGAGCCTGAGAAATCAGGCATGGGGTCAACCTGCGTTGCTGCATTCATAGACGCGAAGACCGACACGGTACACATCGTTAATGTCGGCGACAGCAGAGCTTATCTCTGCCGCGGTGATTCTCTGGAGCAGATAACCAGAGATCATTCTTTTGTACAGCTCCTCATGGATCAGGGTAAGATAACTGAGGAGGAAACGGTCAACCATCCAAAGAAGAACATGCTCATAAGGGCTGTCGGCGTGGACAGGGAGATCGAAGTGGATTATTTCGAAACCGAGCTTCAGGGTGCAAGGCTTCTCATCTGTACGGACGGTCTTCACGGCTGCTGTACCGACGAAGAGATAAAAAAAGTGCTTTCAGGCAGTGATGTGGAAACCGCAGCCAAGAAGCTTGTGGATATGGCTCTTGAAAAGGGAGGACCGGATAACATAACTCTTGCAGTGGCTGAAAACAGCTGACAGGAATTATGGAATAAAGGACCCTATCAGATGATCAGGAGTGTTTGATACATGGATAAATATATTGGAAAAAAGCTTGACGGACGTTTCGACATCCAGAAGCTTATAGGATCAGGAGGCATGGCCAATGTTTACAGGGCAAAGGACCGTCTTGATGAAAACGGAAGCATAGTTGCCGTAAAGATCCTGAAAAAAGAATATGCCGAAAACGAGGAGTTTCTCCGTCGTTTCCGTAACGAATCGCTGGCTATTGCCCAGCTGTTCCATCCGAACATTGTGAAGATAATAGATGTCGGTTTCAGAAACAACTCAGAGACCCAGTACATCGCCATGGAATACATTGAGGGGATAACCCTGAAAAAATTCATGGAGGGTGAGAACGGACTGGACTGGCAGACTGCATCACATTTTATGCTGCAGATCCTCAGAGCGATCGGACATGCACATTCCAAGGGGATTTTTCACAGGGACATAAAACCTCAGAACATAATGGTGCTTAAAGACGGCAACATAAAAGTCATGGACTTTGGAATTGCCAAGTTCGCCAAGGACGAGGGACTTACCACAACTGCACAGGCCATCGGTTCGGTGCATTACATAAGTCCTGAACAGGCGCGCGGCGGCGAGACAGACGAGCGGAGTGACATTTACTCGGCCGGTGTTGTATTCTACGAAATGCTTACCGGTATCAAGCCGTTTGACAATGAAAATCCTATCTCGGTCGCACTTATGCATATGCAGGCAAAGGCAAAGCGTCCGTCGGATGTAAATCCGAAGGTTCCGCAAGGGCTTGAAGAGATCATCATGAAAGCCATGGAAAAGGATCCGGACAAGCGCTATGCCAGTGCCGAAGAAATGATCGAAGATATTGAAAAGTTTAAGCTGAATCCGGGCAGAAGTGCGCGGCGCAGCAAAGAGGAGAAAGGTAACATCATGGAAAAAGATAAACAGACAAAAGATATCAATTCAACAAGGTCGTTTAAGTCTCTGGAGTCTGACAAAGCAGCAGACAGCAGTTACAGCGACATTCCGGCTGACACATCATACGGCTATTCAGACGCACCTGTGATTGAGGAGGAATATGTTGAAAAGAGATCACTTTTTGTTCCGATGCTCGCAGGTATTGTAATAGTAGTTATTATCATTGCAACGATCTTCCTTTCAGGACTCCTGCTCAATTACTTCGGCGGCGAATCCGACTACAAGGAATTCACAGTAAGCAACTTCGTTGGTCAGGAATATGAAAATGCCAAGAAGCTTTACAGCAAATATCTCGTTTTCGAAGTAAAGGAAACAAAGTATTCACAGATGCCGGCAAACACCATCCTTGAACAGGATCTTGAGCCGAACTCAGTTGTAAAGCCAGGTCACAAGATTCAGGTCGTACTCAGCAAGGGACCTAAGATGATCGACGTTCCTCCGCTTGATAACGGATTTACCGAGTCACAGGCAAAGGCAATCCTTGAGGAAAAGAGCTTCTCTTCACAGACAAAGCTCGTTTACAGCGATACAGTTCAGGAAGGCTACGTAATCAAGACAGAACCTGCAGCAAACACAGCATGTAAGGAAGGTTCAACAGTTCTCATCTACATCAGCCGTGGTAAAATGACAACACAGGTCAAGCTCCCTGACATCAACGGCAAGAAGGAAGCCGAAGCAAAGAAGATGCTCGAGGACCTCGACCTTGTAGTAAAGACAGCAACCAGAAACTCAGAAATGCCTGAAGGTACTGTAGTTGGTATGGACTTCTCACCTAACACAGTAGTTGAAACAGGTTCAACTATCACAGTATTCGTAAGTACAGGTCTTCCTGCAGTTTCAACACAGGAACTCACAATCAACTTCCCTCAGGACGCATACGGTGTATTCGCATTCAAGGTATATGTAGACGGTACACTCAACAGCGAACACAGAGACGTTGATGCCAAGTATACAACAAGCAAGAACATTGCCATCAGTTCATCAGGCGGCAAGAAACTCATCACGATCATTCTTGTAAACCAGGGCAACAACA
>JBGUVZ010000541.1:0-7251 GCA_045220685.1 Oscillospiraceae bacterium
AATAGTGTAGTGCTGGCGGTCTATCTCTTGTTTTCGGTTGCTTGCTTCCTTACCGTACATGAGCATTAGCACCCGGGTTATCGTTACCGTAGCCTTCAAGAAGGTTGACAACGCCCCAGATCGCAAGACCTGCGCCAAGAGCTGTAACGAGTGTCTGAAGAACGCCTACTGATGCCTGGAAAAATGCCATAAAATCTACTTCCTTTCATGATTGGGACATAAAAAATCCAGCGTGTTTACGCTGGGCAGTCCTCTGTTTCTGTTGTTTCTTCGCCACAGTCATATAGTTCAACTGTGTCCGTACTTTTGATTTTAAGCCTGTGAGAAAGATAATCTTCCGTTCTGAAAAGATTCTTTTCGTCAGCGTCTGACGTAAGGTAGTATTTCGGATGCTTCGTTAGATCGTATTTGTTACTCAGAAAAGGTCTGACGCCTCTAAGCTGCAGAATACATTTTCCTCCGTCCATAACGCTGAGTTCATCCATACTCATAAGCTCTTTACCCGTTTTCTGATAGTTCAGAGAGTGGGATGTCTCTTTGCCTCTGCTTTCTCCTGTATTGCAGAGGTCGATCGTTTCCTTTCCGAGAACTTCGGAAAGTTCTTTCAGTGTGGTCTTTTCCTTGCCTCCGAGGAACAGTGTAGTATCGCAGTTGCCGACGATAGTGTCAGCATTGTCCTTGTAAATCGCTTTAAGCTGACTCTGTGCCTGAAGTATTACACAGGCTGATATCTCACGGCTTCTTATAGTTGCGATAAGTTTCTCGAATTTCGGGATCTGACCGATGTTGCTGAACTCATCAAGAATACAGCGGACATGAACAGGCAGTCTGCCGCCGTATTTGTCATCTGCTTTATCGCAGAGAAGATTGAAAAGCTGAGTGTACATTATGGCCACGATAAAGTTAAAGGTATCATCCGTATCGGAGATAATGACAAAAAGTGCCGTCTTTTTATCGCCTAACGTATCAAGCTCAAGCTCGTCATATTCAGTGAGTTCACGCAGTTCCTTAATATCGAACGGAGCAAGACGCGCTCCGCAGGAAATAAGGATACTTTTTGCGGTTTTGCCGGCAGCAAGCTTGTATTTCTTGTACTGCCTTACTGCAAAGTGATCCGGTTCTCTTGCCTCCAGTTCATCAAAGAGGATATCAACCGGATTTTTGAAGGTTTCGTCTTCTTCACGCGCCTCTGATGCATTAATCATTTCAATCAGAGTATTGAGGTTCTTTTCATCCTCCTCAGCCTCATACCAGATATATCCGATAAGTGCCGTATAGTACAGCCTTTCAGCCTTTACCCAGAAATCTTCGCCGCTTTGTGTGCCTTCACCCTTTGTATTGGCGATTATGGTGTTCACCAGTTTCAGAATATCCTTTTCAGAACGGATATATGCTAAAGGGTTGTAATGCATGGATTTTGCGAAGTTTATGGTGTTCAGCACCTTGATCTTATATCCGCCTTCAAGAAGTGCGTTTCCGACTTCGTTAAGAACTGTACCTTTAGGGTCGGTTACAACATAGCTGCTGTGCATCTGGAGAAGATTCGGCTTTACGAAAAATCTTGTCTTACCGCTTCCGGAACCGCCGATAACAAGAACGTTCTTGTTTCTTGCGTACTTTGGTCCGGCTTTAGGGCGGTTATCCATGGTCAGCCTTTCGGTTTCAGTAAGAATAATGTTATCTTCAAATTTGTCAGCCATATACGGCTTTATATCCTCAGGCTTTCCCCAGCAGGCTGAACCGTATTCTATGCCTTTGCGGTATTTCTTCGCATTTTTGCCTTTTACATAGATGACCACCTTAACAAGAACAGCTCCGGCAGCACCGGCAAGAAGATCGACAGGCCTGAAACTCGGTAAAGGATCTGAAAACACTCTTCCGAAGTTATTCATTCCTTCGATGATCTTTTCACCGGCTGTAGTACCGGCAGCAGAGGTAAAAGCCTCCGAGATCTTGTTAAAGAAATATGCAAGGAACGGAAACGGGAGTATCTTTATAATTTTCTGCTTGTTGAACCGCATCAGAGTTCCGCCTCCTTTACTTTTGTTTTTTCCCTCTTGCGTTCCTTGTTTTTGATCTTCACAAGATTATTAAGTCTTTTAAGGATCGAAGGTTTCTTTTCCTTCTTCTCAGAATGACTGTTCAGAAAGTCCTTGAAGGCTTTCGTCATGATCTCACTGTCCTTTGCACGGAAATAGATCGTATACTGCGGAGGATCAGTGGACTTGTCCTTCTTCAGGGAATAGTCGATACCGTATTTTCTGGCTGTTTTTTCAAAAGCCTTTATATTTTTATCGTTGATATCGATGTTCGTCACAGAAGCGTTTTCATTTCCGTGAATAAGCTTTTTCAGGGATTGTTTACCACGAACTATTTTAGGTTTGCGGTTTTTCTGAAGAGCAAGAAACTTTTTCAGTATTTTTACAAGTACATCTGAAGTCACCTTTGCTGATCTGAAAGACAAGGCAACGATTTTTTCATTGTTTTGTTCCTGCATCTGAACCTCCTTTCTCCGTCAGGGTACAAAAAAAGCAGCTAAGTAAAATACTTAACTGCATGAGTGAGATTGTTCTGTACCGTACAGGTCATGATTGACTTCTGCTGCATAGTAGCTGTTTATTGTTGCCGGAGCATTGTAAAGAACTGTCATCAGATATGATCTGATATTTCTTATCTTTGTGGTGTTTCTGTCAAGACAGTTCATGACATATTCAATGTGGGAAGAATTGATCTTAAGGAAGCGGCTTTTGACCAGTTCCTTTGGAACAGCTTCCTTACCAATTGTCAGAACCTGAGAAGATGAACAGATACATTCAAGCATGATCTCGACTATCTCATCAAGACGTTTGCTGTCAAACTGTTCTCTGATGATCTCATAGGAGATGTTCTGATGAATGATAGCTTTGTATATTCGCATCTCATCCATCCTGTCAGAGCGATTGACCGATAAGATATCAGAAAAATCTTTATTTGATTCTTCTTTCTTTGATTTCTCTTTACTTAATTGTCCCGGATTTTCCTGAACGGGTTTTACCTGTCCGGATTTTTTCCGTTCTGGTATCTCACGGACCGGTCTGTTGTGAAGCGGCTTCTGATAAAATGAATATACCATCTGACCATATCTTCCGGAACTGTTCCTTTCACGGTATCTTCTGAGATAACCGGCAGCTTCAAGTTCTTTCAGAATAGAGGAGATAGTATCAGAACATTCAAGGCAGATAGCCGCCAGACCTTCTATTGTCATATCCCAGTCCGGAGGAAGGGAAAGAATCAGTGCCTGAAGTCCTTTTGCTTTAAGAGAGAGCCTGCTGTCACGCATAAGCTCATTCGAGATAACAGTAAACCCGGAATTCAGTTCGACCTTACAGTATGCCATCAGTTCGGACAGATCTGCGAAGTTCTGAGAAATCAAAAGAATTTTTCAGAATACTATTGACAAGAGATTCATTTTGTGCATCAGGAGGGCTTAAACTTTTTTCTAAAACCCTCTTGACAAACTCCTTGTTCTGTGCATTAAAACCGCAGAGGGGAAGAGGAGAAAAGGGCTTGACAACTCCTGAATTTTGTGATATGGGAGATCTTTTGCGCCTTGATATAGCTATCATAGCAGGAAACCATCCTTTCAATTTATTCATAACAACAAAAAAGCCCCGTACCAGCGGTGTATAAACACCGTGATACGAGGCTTTGAAGTTTTGTAGATTATCCTACTTCAAGGTTGAACACCATATTGATGTCTCGCCATTGATTTTTTCTTAGATAGCTTCCGTGAGCCTTCTTATAAGCTTGCGCCATTTCGAAAGTTATTGGAAACTCCCATGAAATTGTAATCCGAGGATTACTCCCCATCAGCAATAGCAGCCTGTGCAGCAGCGAGTCTTGCGATCGGTACTCTGAATGGTGAGCAAGATACATAGTCGAGGCCGATCTTGTGGCAGAATTCAACTGATGTTGGGTCACCGCCGTGTTCGCCGCAGATACCGATGTGGAGGTTCTTGTTAGCAGGTCTGCCGAGTTCGATAGCCATCTTCATGAGCTTACCAACACCTGTCTGGTCGAGCTTAGCAAATGGATCGTTTTCGAAGATCTTTGTATCGTAGTAAGCATCGAGGAACTTACCAGCGTCATCTCTTGAGAAGCCGTATGTCATCTGTGTGAGGTCGTTTGTACCGAAGCAGAAGAAGTCAGCGTTCTTAGCGATTTCGTCAGCTGTAAGAGCAGCTCTTGGGATTTCGATCATTGTACCAACTTCGTACTGGAGATCTGACTTAGCAGCAGCGATTTCAGCGTCAGCTGTTTCAACTACTACCTTCTTAACGAACTGAAGTTCCTTAACGTCGCCAACGAGTGGGATCATGATTTCAGGCTTAACTGACCAGTCTGGGTGAGCCTTCTTAACGTTGATAGCAGCCTTGATAACAGCCTTTGTCTGCATCTTAGCGATTTCAGGATATGTTACTGCAAGACGGCATCCTCTGTGACCCATCATTGGGTTGAATTCGTGGAGACCTGAGATGATGTTCTTGATAGCTTCTACTGACTTGCCCTGAGCCTTAGCGAGAGCAGCGATGTCAGCTTCTTCAGTTGGAACGAATTCGTGGAGCGGAGGATCGAGGAAACGGATGCAAACCGGGCAGCCTTCGAGTGCTTCGTAGAGAGCTTCGAAGTCAGCCTGCTGCATTGGTTCGATCTTAGCGAGAGCAGCTTCTCTTTCTTCAACTGTATCTGAGCAGATCATTTCTCTGAATGCTGCGATTCTTGAAGCTTCGAAGAACATGTGTTCTGTACGGCAGAGGCCGATACCTTCAGCGCCGAGTTCTCTTGCCTTCTTAGCGTCAGCAGGTGTATCAGCGTTTGTTCTTACCTTGAGCTTTCTGTACTTGTCAGCCCAAGCCATAACTGTACCGAAGTTACCGTCAATCTTAGCGTCAACTGTTGGGATAACGCCTTCGTAGATGTTACCTGTTGAACCGTCGATTGAGATGAAGTCGCCTTCCTTGAATGTCTTGCCGCCGAGTTCAAACTTCTTGTTTTCTTCATCCATCTTGATGTCGCCGCAGCCTGATACGCAGCATGTACCCATACCACGAGCAACAACGGCAGCGTGTGATGTCATACCGCCACGAACTGTGAGGATACCCTGAGCAACCTTCATACCTGTGATATCTTCAGGTGATGTTTCGAGACGAACGAGGATAACCTTTTCGCCCTTAGCGTTCCAAGCTTCAGCGTCGTCAGCTGTGAATACAACCTTACCGCAAGCAGCACCTGGTGAAGCGCCGAGACCCTTGCCGAGTGGTGTAGCAGCCTTGAGAGCCTTAACGTCGAACTGTGGGTGGAGAAGTGTATCGAGGTTTCTTGGATCGATCATTGCAACAGCTTCCTGCTCTGTCTTGTGACCTTCCTTAACGAGATCGCAAGCGATCTGAAGAGCAGCCTGAGCTGTTCTCTTACCGTTACGGCACTGGAGCATGTAAAGCTTCTTGTTTTCTACTGTGAATTCCATGTCCTGCATGTCATGGTAGTGGTTTTCGAGTGTTTCGCAAACCTTGATGAATTCTGCATAAGCTTCTGGGAATTCTTTTTCCATCTGAGCGATTGGCATTGGTGTACGTACGCCGGCAACAACGTCTTCACCCTGAGCATTGATAAGGAATTCGCCCATGAGTTTGTTTTCACCTGTACCAGGATCACGTGTGAATGCAACACCTGTACCTGACTGGTTGTTGAGGTTACCGAATACCATTGGCATTACGTTAACAGCTGTACCCCATGAGTAAGGGATATCGTTGTCTCTTCTGTATACGTTAGCTCTTGGGTTGTCCCATGAACGGAATACTGCTTCGATAGCGAGCTTGAGCTGTTCTACAGGATCTGAAGGGAAGTCCTTGCCGAGCTGCTTCTTGTATTCAGCCTTGAACTGTTCAGCGAGCTTCTTGAGGTCAGCTGCTGTAAGATCAACGTCGAACTGAACGCCCTTTTCTTCCTTCATCTTGTCGATAAGCTGTTCAAAATACTTCTTACCAACTTCCATAACTACGTCTGAGAACATCTGGATGAAACGTCTGTATGAGTCGTATACGAAACGTTCAAAAGCTGGGTCCGGGTTACCGGCGATCATAGCTGCTACAACTTCATCGTTAAGACCGAGGTTGAGGATTGTATCCATCATACCAGGCATTGAAGCTCTTGCGCCTGAACGAACAGAAACGAGGAGTGGGTTCTTGAGATCGCCAAACTTCTTGCCGTTCTCTTTTTCCATCCATGCAACGCCTTCCATAGCCTGAGCCATGATCTCGTCGTTGATCTTGCGTCCGTCTTCATAGTACTGTGTACAAGCTTCTGTTGTGATTGTGAAGCCCTGTGGTACAGGAAGACCGATTTCTGTCATCTCAGCGAGGTTAGCACCCTTACCACCGAGAAGGTTACGCATTGACATGTTACCTTCTTTAAAGGTATAAACCCATTTGTTTGCCATTTGTAATTACCTCCAATTAATATTAACTGAATTGAGTGTTCCGAGCCGCGACTAAAAAATACCGAAAATAACGTAACACGGCTGGAGTTAATAATAATTATACCATAATTAAAATGAAAATACCATAGTTTTATGAAAAAAATATTATTCATTTAGCGGGGATTCTGTGTGCAAATAGACTGAATTTTAACGGAACGGACGGAAAGAACTCATTTTTTCGCAAAAACCCTTGAAATTTCCTCTCAGATTTGGCATAATAGAAAAAGGTATTATCTTTTTGATAATGATTATTTTACATTAAAATATTATGAGTATAAGAAACGGTCAGACGGACCGGTAATAAAGAACAGGGAGTGCTATTATGGATAATGCAGTAATACTTGCAGGCGGACAGGGAAAAAGAATGAAGGCAGAAATGCCTAAGCCGTTATTCAAGGTTCTCGGCGAACCGATGCTCGAATGGGTAATTGGCGCCTGTGAAGGTGCAGGGATAAAGGATCTCTGCGTGGTAAAGGGATACAAGGCTGAGATGATCGACGAATATCTCGGCGGAAGATATGAGACAGTTCTTCAGGCTGAAAGACTCGGAACAGGTCATGCAGTAATGCAGGCAATACCTTTCCTTGAAAAGAATTCAGACGGAAATACACTTGTTCTCTGCGGTGATGCTCCGTTTATCGACAGCAAGACTATTGAAGACTCACTTAATATGCATAAAAGTGAAGGAAATGCTGTTACAGTGATTACTTCCGAACTCGACAATCCGTTCGGCT
>JBGUVZ010000542.1:0-3622 GCA_045220685.1 Oscillospiraceae bacterium
CGTACTTGGTATATAGAACACTTTATAGATGAAAGACTCAGAAAAAGAGTTTTTGATCAGACTGATCTTGATGTTGTTCTTAAAATGACCGCGGAAGGCAACGCTTATTTTGTGAATTACGGACGTGTGGTTTACGACACTCAGAACTACAACCAGCTCTGTTTTGACAGATTAAGAGATGAAAACGGTGAAACTCAGTATGTCTTCTTTGCCACAAGAGATATCGACAGAATGCGTAAAGCCGATATTGACTCAGTGACAGGACTGCTTACAAGAGCTGCTTTTCTCAGACATGCCGGGGATTATCTTAAATACAATCCTGATAAACAAATCGATGTTATTATTTCTGACATTGTTGATTTTAAGAAGATAAATGAAGTTTACGGTGTTCAGACGGCAGACAGGGTGCTTACCTGGCTCGGTTCCTATCTTGCACCGCTTATGAGCGAGAATATGATCATCGGACGCTACGGCGGTGACCAGATGGTAATGCTGGGTGCTCATGAAGAAATGGCTCCGTTTACCAGAAACAACAGCAGTGCTGACGCCTGGTATGAAGCAGTGAAAAAGAACGGACTGCCGAATATCGTGAACAAATTCGGCGTTTACGAGAATGTTCCTCATGACGCATCTGTTCTGTCCATCTGTGACAAGGCACATATCGCGCTGAGCACTATCAAGAATGATTATAAGAAAGATATAGCATTTTACGATGAAACAATAGAAAAGAAACTTGTCAGCCGCCGCAGAATAGAGGAGCTCATGTATTCTGCTCTTCAGAATGAAGAATTCAAGGTGTATTATCAGCCGAAGCATGATGCTACCACAGGAAAACTCACCGGTGCTGAAGCCCTTGTAAGATGGGAGAATTCCGAATTCGGATTTATGTCTCCTGCAGATTTCATTCCGCTTTTTGAGCTGAATGGTTTTATAGTTGAAGTGGATTATTTTGTCTGGAAGACGACATGTATGAATTTGAAAAAATGGAGAGAAAAGGGGCTGAATATCGTTCCGGTCTCCGTTAACGCTTCGAAACTTACATTCGCACAGAATGATCTTGTTGAAAAGTACAGTGCTGTGGCGAAAGAAAACGGGATCTCATCTGACCTTCTTCATATCGAGATCACCGAGACCCTTATGAGCAGCGATACAGAAAATCTTATATCAAAACTGAATGCTTTCAGAAAGCTTGGATTTGGTGTTGAACTCGACGATTTCGGAACCGGTTATTCTTCACTCAATATACTCAGCACTCTGCCGATCGACGTAGTAAAGCTGGATATGTCTTTCATGAAGCAGATCGGCAACGAAAAGAGAACAAAGGTACTTGCAGCCTGCGTTGATCTTGCAAGAGAACTCGGTTACAAAACTATTTCCGAAGGTGTCGAAAGAAAAGAGCAGTCCGACATGCTCTGCAAGCTCGGAGTTGACTCTATTCAGGGATATCTTTATTCTCAGCCTCTGTCAGAGGAGGATTTTGAGGATTATATAAAAGAAAATTCAATGCTTATATAAAATGACAGTAAACGTCAGAAATCATTGATTTCCGGCGTTTACTATAATTTTTGTTTGTACGGAGGTACTGTTATTAATGGAATACTGGGATATTTACGATTCAAATAAACAGAAGACAGGACGTAAGATGAAAAGAAATGACTGGATACTTAAAGACGGTGAATATCATCTTACAGTTCTCGGTGTTATCATGCGTCCTGACGGTAAATTTCTTATCACTCAGCGTGTGATGACAAAAGCATGGGCACCTGGCTGGTGGGAAGTGTCCGGCGGTGCAGCTATGGCAGGCGAGGAGTCTGAAGAAGCTGTAATGCGCGAGATAAAGGAAGAGACCGGACTTGACGTAAAGGGTGCAAAGGGAGGTTATATGTTCTCCTATCACCGTGAAAATCCGGGTGAAGGTGACAATTATTTCGTTGACATTTACCGTTATGAAATGGATTTTGATGAAAGTGACCTTAAGCTTCAGGAAGCCGAGACACTTGGATACAAGCTGGCTACACCTGAAGAGATCAAAGCTCTTGCTGACGAAGGTATTTTCCTTCACTACGACAGCATAAAAAAGGTTTTTGAAATCTGAGTTAATGATCAGCAGACGGAATATTTCTTTTCCGTTTGCTGTTTAGTTATATGCACTCATAAAAGTGCTTGGCATAAAATTTGTTATTGGGGGAATTGACATGGCATGGTATGATGAAGCAGTATTTTATCACATTTATCCGCTGGGACTTACAGGAGCTCCGAAGCAGAATGACTACGGAGAACCGGAACACAGGCTTAACAAGCTGATCCCGTGGATAGATCATCTGAAAAAGACAGGATTTAATGCGCTTTATATCGGACCACTCTTCGAATCAGTCGGACATGGTTATGAAACGACTGACTACAAAAAACTTGACAGCAGACTCGGAACAAATGAAGATTTAAAGAATTTTGTTGCCGAGTGCCACAAGGCAGACATCAAAGTTATCTTTGACGGTGTATTCAATCACACCGGACGTGATTTCTTTGCATTTAAAGATATTAAGGAAAAGCGCGAGGGTTCACAGTACCGTGACTGGTACTGCAACGTTAATTTCGGCGGAAACAATGAGTACAATGACGGATTTTCATATGACAACTGGGGAGGCTACAATCTTCTCGTAAAGCTCAACCAGAGAAATCCGGCAGTCAAGGACTACATTTGTGACGTTATTCGTTTCTGGGTAAGTGAATTTGACGTTGATGGTATCAGACTTGATGCTGCTGATGTACTCGACTTTGATTTTATGAAGGAATTAAGACGTACCGCTAATGACGTTAAACCGGATTTCTGGCTCATGGGCGAAGTTATCCACGGTGACTACAGCCGCTGGGTAAACGGTGAAACACTTCATTCCGTAACTAACTATGCTCTTCACAAGGCACTGTACTCAGGACACAATGATCACAACTATTTCGAGATAGCCCATACGGTAAAGCGTCTCTACGAAATGGGCGGATGCAGGCCTGACGGTCTTAAACTCTATAACTTCGTTGACAATCACGACGTTGAAAGGATAATTACAAAGCTTAACAACAAGACTTTCTACGCTCCGGTACATATTCTTCTGTATACTCTTCCGGGTGTTCCTTCCGTTTACTACGGATCGGAATTCGGAATTGAAGGCAAAAAGGAGAAGTTTTCAGACGATTCACTCAGACCGGAACTTGATATAAAGGATTTTGCTGATTCATACACAAAGAATCCGTGCACGGAGCTTATTTCAGCTCTTGGAAAGATAAGACAGTCTACTCCGGCACTTTCCTACGGCGATTACCGTGAACTCAGACTCACCAACAGACAGTATGCGTTTGCGAGAAACTATAACGGCGTACAGGTAATAGTTGCGGTAAACAATGACGATAACTGTGCTTCGGTAACAGTACCTGCATCGCACGGTGAATATGTAGGCATGCTTTCCGGAACAAAACTCCATTCAAACGGAGGAAACCTTACTATAAGCATGCTCGGATGCTCCGGCGATATCTGGGTACCTTCAGACGCTGATGCAAAGGCTGTTCCTGTTGAAGTAAAGACGGTCGAATCAGTAAAGGTAAAGACTGAAGAAACTGCTAAGCAGGAAAC
>JBGUVZ010000543.1:0-3659 GCA_045220685.1 Oscillospiraceae bacterium
TAATTTAAAAAGCATAATGCAGGAAACAACAGCGGCGCCTAAGATAAAAAGCCAGTACAGAAGTAATAATACTGCCGAGCTGCCACCAAACGAACTTGCACTTCTGGTCATGTTTACTCCGAGCATCCCCCAATAAAATACCATCGCAACTGCATATAATGCTGTCCAGAGTATTCCCAGCGTTTTCTTTCCGGTCGCTATTTCAGACATCTTTATGGTACTATAAAAAGGTATTATCGCTTTCCATCCTTCTACGCCTGCTTTTTCAAAAAGCTTGACATTTGCAATTATCGCTGCAATGCCCCATGCTATAAAAGCAATCAAAAGTATCAGATAGATACCTGCAACTACGCCTAAAACTGCTGTCATTCCATCCATTTTTCATTTCTCCTTTTTGTTGTCTTTTGTCTTTTTTCTTTTGAAATCACCGGTTTCGGTGTTTCAGCTTCTGTAAAAATTCATATAGAATTTTATAAGAATATTATACATAAAACCGTTCACACTGTCAAGTATTTTTAATTAGCACTCTCGCCCATTATCTGCTATTGACTTTTGATTTTATAGTGTTATAATAAAGTATAAAATAAAAATAAGGAAAAAAGGAGAACAAACTTATGAATGCACAGAAATTCACTCAGAAATCACTCGAAGCTGTCAACGAAGCCCAGAGTATTGCAATTTCAAACCAGCAGATGAACATTGAACAGGTTCATCTATTTCTGGCGCTTCTTAAACAGGAAGGCAGCCTTACAGCTCAGCTGTTAAAGAAAATGGACATTTCGCCTGAAGCGGTCGCTGCAACAACAGAGACTATCGTATCAGGTCTTCCGAAGGTAACAGGATCAGGCAGAAAGCCGGATACAGTTTATCTTTCAAGAAGCGTAGACAACGCTCTTATCGCATCGGAAGCCATTGCAAAGCAGATGGGCGACGAGTATGTTTCAGTAGAACACATCGTACTCGCACTTCTCAAGGATCCTGATTCCGAGATGAAGAAGATCATCTCACAGCATAACATAAACGAGCAGGAATTCATGACTGCCCTCGCTTCTGTACGCGGCAACACAAGAGTTACAAGCCAGAACCCTGAGGAAACATATGATGTACTCAAGAAATACGGTCAGGACCTTACAGATCTCGCAAGAAACAGCAAGCTCGATCCTGTTATCGGCCGTGACAGCGAGATAAGAAATATTATCAGAATTCTTTCAAGAAAAACAAAGAACAACCCTGTTGTTATCGGTGAACCTGGTGTAGGTAAAACTGCTATCGCTGAAGGACTTGCACTTCGTATTGTCCGCGGTGACGTGCCATCTTCACTCCGCAACAAGCACATCTTCTCACTCGACCTCGGCGCACTTGTTGCAGGTGCAAAGTTCAAAGGCGAATTCGAGGAACGTTTCAAGGCTGTTCTTAAAGAAATAAAAGCATCCGACGGTGAGATCATCCTCTTCATCGACGAGATCCACATGATAGTCGGAGCCGGCAAGGGCGAAGGCGCAATGGATGCCGGAAACCTCTTAAAGCCGATGCTTGCCCGCGGCGAGATCGACTGTATCGGTGCAACAACACTTGACGAATACAGAAAGTACATCGAAAAGGACAAGGCTCTCGAAAGAAGATTCCAGCCGGTTTATGTAAACGAACCAACGGTTGAAGATACTATCTCCATCCTCCGTGGTCTCAAGGAAAGATACGAAGTATTCCACGGCGTTAAGATCCAGGACCAGGCACTTATCTCAGCCGCTGTACTTTCAAACAGATACATCACTGACCGTTTCCTTCCGGACAAGGCTATCGACCTTGTGGATGAAGCCTGCGCAATGATCAAGACTGAAATTGATTCAATGCCGACTGAACTCGATGAGATCTCACGTCACATCATGACCCTCGAAATCGAGGAAACTGCGCTTAAGAAGGAAGAAGACAAGCTTTCAGCTGAACACTTAAGTGATATTCAGAAGGAACTTGCCGAACTCCGCGAGAAATTCAACTCAATGAAGGCTCAGTGGGAAAACGAAAAGAACGCAATTACAGATGTAAAGAAGCTCCGTGAGGAACTCGAAGCTGTAAACGCTGAAATAGAAAAGGCTGAACGTGAGTACGACCTCAACAAGGCTGCCGAACTCAAGTATTCAAAGCTTCCTGAACTCAAGAAGCAGATTGAAGAAAAGGAACAGCTCGCTGAAGAATCAAAGGGTGACAACTCACTTCTCAGAAACAAGGTTACTGAAGAAGAGATCACCAAGATCATCGGCCGCTGGACAGGTATTCCTGTTTCAAAGCTGGTTGAAAGCGAACGTGAGAAGCTCCTCCACATGGAAGAAACACTTCACAAAAGAGTTATCGGTCAGGACGAGGCTGTACGCAAGGTTTCAGAAGCCATCCTCCGTTCAAGAGCAGGTATCCAGAACCCGAACCAGCCGCTCGGCTCATTCCTCTTCCTCGGACCTACAGGTGTTGGTAAGACAGAGCTTGCAAAGGCTCTTGCACAGTGCCTCTTCGACGATGAAAAGAACATTGTCCGTATCGACATGAGTGAATACATGGAGAAACATGCCGTAAGCAGACTCATAGGAGCTCCTCCAGGATATGTAGGATACGAAGAAGGCGGTCAGCTTACTGAAGCTGTAAGAAGAAGACCGTACTCAGTAGTTCTCTTCGACGAAGTTGAAAAGGCTCATCCGGATGTATTCAACACACTCCTTCAGGTACTCGACGACGGACGTATCACCGACTCACAGGGCCGTCTCGTTGACTTCAAGAACACTATCATCATCCTCACTTCAAACCTCGGCTCACACTTCATCCTCGACGGCATCGTTGACGGCGAGATCTCCGAAGAAGCAAGAGAAAAGGTTGACAAGGTACTCAAGCAGAGCTTCCGTCCTGAATTCCTCAACCGTCTTGACGAAATAGTATTCTACAAGCCTCTCATGAAGGATCAGGTTATCAAGATCGTTGATCTCATGCTCGTTTCTCTCCAGAAGCGTCTCGAAAACAAGCAGCTTACTGTTACAGTTACCGACGCTGCCAAGGAATTCATCATCGAAGACGGATTCGACCCGAACTTCGGTGCAAGACCGCTCAAGAGATACATCCAGAGAACTGTTGAAACTCTCGTTGCAAAGAAGATCATTGCAGTTGACTTAGCTCCTGGTTCAGAACTCATCGTTGACTACGACAAGGAAAAGGAAGAGTTCACCTGCACTGAAAAGCAGCCGACTGAAGAAGCATAATAACCGAATATATAAGAGAATATAAAAGTTCTCTTTAAACCATATCAGCATATCCGGCAACGTATTTTACGTGAATGGATATGCTGATTTTTTGTGTACTTCTATATGAATAAACACGCTCCAAACCACACCAAACTCTGTTGGGCTTTCTTCTGAAAAGGTGAAAAAGGCACCTTCAGCTGACGCTGAAAGTGCCTTTTTAATCGTAAATGAGCTGCCGCTCATTGATTTTGTTTTACTTTGCAGATGATCATTTGATCATCGTATTGAATTCCATAAAATATTACTCCATTTATCATTTTTCTCAAAACGCCCGAAGATCCGTCAGGCGCGCTATCAATAGCTGTGGCACGGATTTGACGTGTCACAACCTTTTCTTATCTGCTTAATTAGTCATTCTTCAGATTTATTATTTACCAA
>JBGUVZ010000544.1:0-11145 GCA_045220685.1 Oscillospiraceae bacterium
AAGCAGAGGTACTACAAATTTTCCGCTTTCATCTATAACGATCACAGCAGGATCAGAAGCCTTTGAACGTATTTTCGGAGCAACAGCACGAATGGCAATACCGCATGCTGAAACGAAAACAAGTGCGTCATAGCTTTCGAATATCTGTGAAGTCAGTTCGGAAATGTTGCTGAATGATTCAGCTTCGTCATCCTTGTGTTTGTAGAAACAATACCTTTTTACAGTGAGTTCAGTGCTGAGTTTTTCTGAAATTTCCGCTGATAAAAGGCGTCCGTTTTCAGTGAGTGAAATTACTGCAATATTCATAGAGTTCCTTTCATGCCCATGACGAGGGCGGTTTAATTGAATGTTTAAGAAAATGCTGATCAAAATCATTCAGGGAAAACTTCAGAGTTGCTTCCCTGAATGATAATTGTTTTCTTAAATGTATAGTCTAAGTATAGCACATTTTCAAAAAAAACGCAATACGTTTTTGTGAGGAAAACGGGAATAATTTCGTCAATACTAGTTGAAATGCACAAAAAGAAGCCGCCTGCCATAAAAAATACGGCAAACGGCTGATTTTGATTTGAATACTGAATCAGTACTTTTCCAGTATTTTATCAGTTTATTTTCCGACAGGAACTACAGTGAATTCGGCTTTCTTGCCATCGATAAGTAAAACATTTGCAGAAGAAGCTGCTAAATCAGGATATGTAGCAAAGATATACTGATATTTCTTTGCCGCAGTGAATTCTTTGCCTGCAATTGTTAATACTTCAGATTTGTTGTGCTGTTCGTTAAGAGCTAATGCAACTATATTGCTGTTTGAGAAGTGTTCACCCATTACAACATTTGAGTAATCAACTGCTTCTGTTGATGTTGCAAGAAGTGTGCCTCCTCCGATAGTAAGGTTTCCGGCAGAGACTGTGATACCTCTGTCACCGGAAGCTACGATCTCGCCGCCTGTTATTGTAACAGCAGTTTCACCCTGGATCGCATCCTTGCCGGATTTGATCTCAGTTTTACCGTCGCTTATAACTACAGCGTTCTTTGAAGACTTGATTCCGTCGCCGGCTGCATTAACATCTATGTCTCCGCCGCCTATTTCAACGTTGCCCTTTGCCTTTACAGCATCAGCCTTGGCTGTTCCTGTTCCGGCTGCATCTGTCTTGATCTTGATGCTTCCACCGTTAAATTTGATGTCGTTGTTGCAGTAGATGCCCATCTGTGCAGCTGAATTGATCTCAAGTGTACCTGTTGAGTTTTTTGTGAATGTAATATCATCCTTGCCGTAGATAACAGCTGTTGCGGCTTCTGCAGTATCAGCATTACCTGTAAGAACGTTGGTTCCGTTAAATGTGATCTTTGTCTTGTCAGCATTTTCGACCATGATACAAGGTGTGTCTGAAGAATTTGTCATTGTAACATCGGAAAGTGTGATGTTTACGCTTTCAGCATCTGTTTCTGCTGTATTGACAATGATCTGTGCTTCGGCAGTCATTGCACCGGAAATAAGATATGTACCGCTTTTTGTGATAGTTGCCTTTGTACCTTCAACAGTAACGCTTTCGTCAGCCTTTATCGATTCGCCTTCAAGGGTTATTTTCAGTGCTTCCGCATCTGCTGCCGGTGCGCCCATGAATATGTTCTTTAAAAGAATGTAGTCGATAACGTTGATCTCGTTGTTGTCGTTCATGTCTGCATTTGCCTTGAACTCGTCTGCTATAGTCTTGCTTCCGAGGATATGTGCGCTGAGAGCAACAAGGTCAGCTGCTGAAATAACGCCGTTTCCGTCGGCGTCACCTTTAAGGACTTCTTCGGCAGCGCCTGCAGGTGCTGCGGCAAATGAAGAGCAGAGTGTAAGTGCAGCGAGTGAGGCTGCTGTTTTACTGAATATTTTTTTCATATTAGTATCCCCCTTAGAAATAGTGAACGTAATTAATTTTTCGTTTGCTGTAATATACGTATTGTTTGACCATAATATAGTGAATGTCAAAAAATATGCGTTCTCTATAATTATATCAGATAGTTTAAAAAAATTCTATATAAAAATTTGTGTTTTTTATATGTCTGCTATTTATCTGGGATTTGCATTTGAGCATTGTAATTATTTCTGTGTCCGCACCTTTACAATCGGGGCTTTGCGGTCGCCCCGAACCCTTCGCAATCGCCCCAGACCCTTCGCAGTCGTCCGTACCATTCGAAGCGTTCTTGCGCAGTAGACAAAAATAACTATTGACAAATACGTTTCTCCGGTGCTATAATTAAGTGTAACGCTCCGGTGCGGCCGGAGATAATATTTTAAAGACGTTGATCGGGTCACGTTTGATGACGTACAGTAAGATCAGTACATAAGGACCTCAGAGAGCGGGCAGTTGGTGTGAGTCCGTGTTCAGTACTGTTTCCGAATTTCGCCCCGGGAGTTTCCTGTGAAAAGCAGGATGTGAGCATCGCATTAAGATGCAGCTGTATGCACTTCATGTCTGTCAGATGATTCGACAGATCAGTAAATGCATTGTTACAGCACTGAGTGGCAGTTTTTATACTGCAATCTGAGTGGTACCACGGAATTATATCCGCCTCATGAGTTTTCATTGAGGCGGATTTTTTTATTGGAATTGCCGGTGAGTTTGTCGGCGTAAAAAAGGTGTGGGCTTTGTCCGTATCTTTTTCGCCTACTGCCGGTGTTCCTATTATTTAAGGAGGTAAAAAAATGAACGAACAGATAGTTCAGTTACAGCAGGAATTTGAAGAAAAGCTTGCTGCAGTTACAGCAGCGGCTGATCTTGAAGATATCCGAATCGCATTTTTAGGTAAAAACGGCTCTGTTACATCCCTTACAAAGCAGATGGGCAAGCTTTCACCGGAGGAAAAGAAGGCCTTTGGTCAGCAGGTAAATACTCTTAAGAACGCATGTACAGAAAAGATAAACGAAAGACAGGCTGAACTCGCAAAGGCAGAAATGGAACGCGAGATCAACTCAATGCCTGAATTCGACGTTGCAGTTCCGCCGGTACTCGCACGCGGATCATACCATCCGATCACACTCGTTCAGAGAAAGTGCGAAAAGATCTTCCGTTCAATGGGCTTTACCGTTGAGGACTACAGCGAAGTTGTAACTGACTACGAATGCTTCGAGTCACTTAACATCCCTAAGTTCCATCCGGCAAGAGACATGCAGGATACTTACTATCTTGAAAACGGTCAGCTCCTCAAGTCACAGACTTCAGCAGCTCAGAACGCTATCTACAGAAAGTACCGTGATCAGCTTATCAACGAAGGCAAGCCGATCAGAGCTATCTTCCCGGGAAGATGCTTCAGAAATGAATCCACTGACGCATGTCACGAAAATACATTCTTCCAGATGGAAGGCGTAATGGTAGACAAGAATATCTCCATCTCAAACCTCATCTTCTTCATGAAGACAATGCTTTCAGAAGTATTCGAACGTGATATCAAGGTAAGACTCCGTCCTGGTTTCTTCCCGTTCGTTGAACCTGGTTTCGAACTCGACATCAACTGCCTTATCTGCGGCGGTGAAGGATGCCCTTCATGCAAGCACAGCGGATGGCTCGAACTCTGTCCGTGCGGCATGATCCACCCTAACGTACTCAGAGAAGGCGGCATCGACCCTGATGAATACACAGGTTTCGCTTTCGGTCTCGGCCTTACAAGACTTGCAATGATGAAGTACGGTATCAAGGATATCCGTGACCTCAACGCAGCCGGACTTACAAATCTTTCACAGTTTACAGACGATAAATAAGGAGGTCTAAAGAAATGCTTATTTCAATTAACTGGGTCAGGGATTTCGTAGACCTTGACGGTATCAATATAGATGAACTCATTCACAAATTCTCACTTTCAACTGCTGAAGTTGAAAACGAGATTTTCTACAAGGGCAGTGATTTAAGCGGTGTTGTAGTAGCTGAGATCAAGTCAGTTGAAGAACACCCTGAATCAAAGAAGCTCCATCTTTTAAAGGTAGATGCCGGTGACGGCAAGCTCACAGACGTTGTCTGCGGTGCTCCGAACGTAAGAGTCGGCATGAAGACTGCATTTGCAAAGGTAGGCGCAAAGCTCGGCGAGATCGACATCACACCTCGTGACCTTGCAGGATACACATCATACGGTATGTGCTGCTCTGAAAAGGAGATCGGCATAAGCGAGGAACACGGCGGCATCATGGATATCACTGAAGATGTTCCGAACGGTACAGATATCAAGGACCTTTACGAGATCGACGATATCATCTTCGAAGTAGACAACAAGTCACTTACAAACCGTCCTGACCTCTGGGGACACTACGGTATCGCACGTGAGATAGCAACTCTCGCAGGCAGACCGCTCAGGGAGCTCGAAACAGCTGATCTTTCAGTATATAATGACCTTCCGAAGGTTGACATCAAGATAGAAGACGAACTCTGCAGACGTTACTCAGGTATCAGATTTGAGAACATCACAAGAAAAGTAAGCCCTGTAAATATGCGTATCAGACTTTTCTACTGCGGAATGAGAGCTATCAACTACCTTGCTGACCTTACAAACTACCTCATGCTTGAAATGGGTCAGCCGATGCACGCATTCGACTCACGCAAGGTTGAAAAGATCCGCGTTAAGCGCTTCGACAAGCCTTTTGAGTTCAAGACACTTGACGGTGTTGAAAGACACATCGATGAAAATACTCTCATGATCTGTAACGGTGACACACCGGTGGCTATCGCAGGTATCATGGGCGGTCTCGATTCAGAGATCGTTGACGACACAACATCACTCACACTCGAATCTGCAAACTTCGACGCAGTTTCAGTAAGAAAGTCATCTTCAAGACTCTCACACAGAACAGATGCTTCTATGCGTTACGAAAAGAGCCTTGACCCTGAGATGACAACAGTTGCTGCAGCACGTTTCGTTAAGCTCCTCATGGATCACGACAACGGCGTAAAGGTAACTTCATCTCTTACTGATGAATACATCAAGAAGTTCGACAAGGTAACTCTCGACTTCGACAAGAAGTTCGTTGACCGCTACACAGGTATCGAGATCTCAAACGATACTATCGTTAAGACTCTCACATCTCTCGGTTTCGGCGTAAAGCTTAACGGCGACCACTTCACAGTTGACGTTCCTGCATGGAGAGCAACAAAGGATATCACAATGAAGGCTGATATCATCGAAGAGATCACAAGAATCTACGGCTACGACAACTTCGATGTAAATACAGCGACAGCTCCGCTCTATCCTGTACGCGTATTCGAGGAAAAGAACGTTGAGGAACAGATCAAGGACATCCTCGTTAAGCGTTACTCAATGCATGAAGTTCACTCATACATCTGGGCTTACGCTGACGAATACAAGAAGCTCGGCATTGAAGTTGAAGAGAACATCAAGCTTTCAGGTGCTGTAAATCCGAACATCGAAACAATCAGACGTTCAATGATCCCGACACAGCTCTGCCAGGTAAGAAGCAACACTTCATTCGACACAGATTTCGGCATTTTCGAAATCGGCCGTGTTGTTGACGGACTCGACGAAAAGGGCCTCTGCCGTGAAAAGAAAATGCTCGGTATCACACTCTTCTCAAAGACTCTCGACACTGAAGCTCTCTACTTCAAGCTCGTTAATATGTTATCAGTAATGATGGACGACATCAGACACAAGCCGCTTTCATTCAAGGCTGTTGAAGCAGATCACGCTTACATCCACCCGAAGAACTACAATGCGATCTTCTGCGATGGTAAGGAGATCGGTAAGATGGGTCTCGTTTACCCGACAGTTCTGAAGAAGATCGACAAGAAGGCAAACGTTGTATTTGCTGAACTCGAGATCGATGCAGTTGTAAATGCTGAAAATGCTGGCATCCACTACGAGGAAACATCAAAGTTCCCGCCAATCGACATCGACCTCACTTTCGTTTCAGAAAAGTATGCTCCTATAAAGGAAGCAATCGAAACAGTAAATTCAGACCTTATCAAGAACGTTGCTCTCATGGGTACATACAGCGACGAACAGGGCAAGGCTATCACAGTAAGACTCAGCTTCGTTCACCCTGAAAGAACTCTTACAAAGGAAGAGGTTATGGAAATAGCAGATAAGATCATCGCTATTCTCAGGGACAAGGGCGTAGCTCTTAAGGGCTGATAGATTACGTCACGGCATAAAGTTTAATAAATATTTAAAATTAAAGAACTCCCGTACCGAAATATGTACGGGAGTTCTTTTGCTCTTGAAATATTCTCTAAAAAATGCTATAATGTAGTAGTAATAATTCGTGTTTTTAAACTAAAAGGGATTACGCTATATGGGGGAATGGATTTGTGAGAATAACTTATTCAATACTTTATGATTTAATAATAGTCGCTCTTATTGCCTGCACTGTAATTGCGAGGTGCTCAGACAGACCGACAAAGAATTCTCTTGCATTTCTTGAGGCTGCGGTTATTCCGCCTATTTTCGGAAATCTGTTGATCATACAGTCAGGGCAGCGTATTGTCACAATGATCGGATATTACATATATTTTCTCGGTATGGATCTTCTGCTTCTGGCACTCGTGTATTTTACCAATGCCTACTGCAAAGGGATCGGAAACGGGGAACACAAGCCGACGGTCATTTATATCGCACTTGCGGCTGATGCCGTTCAGATTATATTCAATACATTGTTCGGACATGCTTTTGATATCGAATATGTCGGAGATACCGGTTTGTCGTATTTCAGGCTTGTACCGTATTTCGGACAGACGGTGCATCGTATAGTGGACTATGTCGTTCTGTTCTGCGTTATTCTGATCTATACTCTGGCATCAGTCAAGACGCCGAGGATATACCGCGAAAAATATTCCGTCATACTCGGTACGATGCTTGGGGTCGCAGTTCTTCAGTCGTTTTATCTTGTTACCAGGAGTTCCTATGACCGTTCCGTTCTCGGTTACGGTGCTTTCGGACTGGTTATCTTCTATTTTGCCATGCTCTACCGTCCGCTTCGTTTTCTTGACCAGATGCTTTCAAATATCGTCTCCGGTCTGCCGGATGCATTTTTTGTATTCGATCCGAACGGAGGATGTGTATGGGCGAATAACGAAGGCTGCCGTCTTGCCGGAGTAACCGATAAGAAATATGAACAGATAACTCCGAATCTTCACAGTATGTTCGGTATCGTTTCAAAGACTGATTCGAATGTTATAAGACGTGAGATCACAACAGCTGACGGGGTCACAAAATATTATGATCTTGAAGAAAGCCAGGTAAAAGGCTCTGACGGAAAGCTCAGCGGTTATTATCTGCGCATACAGGATGTGACTGATGAGGAAACAGAGATACGTGTCCGCGATGAACAGATAGGCAAGATAAGCCGCGACGCATACAAGGATGTCCTTACCGGAGTCGGCACCAAGGCAGCATATACCAGAAAGATGACAGAACTTGATGAGCTGATCAGCGGAGGAAATGCAGAACTGGCTGTTGTTATGGTCGATCTGAATGACCTGAAGGGAATCAATGACAAGTACGGACATAAATCCGGAGACGAATATATACGCGGCTGCAGCAAGCTTGTATGTCACGCTTTCAAGCACTCACCGGTATTCCGTATCGGCGGCGATGAATTTGTAGTCATTCTTAAAGATGAAGATTTCAACGACCGTGTTGAAATAGCCGAAAAACTCCGGGCTGATTTCAGGGAAGCCTATGAGAATGAAGATAATGAACCGTGGATGAGATTCTCCGCTGCCGTAGGCATTGCAGAAGCAGAACCGGATGACGAAAGTTACGAACAGGTATTCCGACGTGCCGATAAACGAATGTATGAGGAAAAGCATCGTTTCAAGGAGGAGCACGGAAGTTACAGATGACAGATCAGGAAGATGACTGCGGTCTGAAAAATCGTGTGGCATTTCTGCCACCTGCCTGTGTGTTATAATATCAATAGTGAAAGAAATAAACAGTAAACGCAGCAAATGCGTTTACTGTTATTCGTTTGAAAGGAGTTTTATTCATGAAGTTCATACACCTTGCGGACCTTCACCTCGGAAGAAGGGTATGCGGTTTTTCGCTTATCGATGATCAGAAGGATATTCTTGAAAAGGTCACCGGCATGATCAAAGCAGAAAAACCGGACTTTGTCATTATTGCAGGTGATGTTTACGACAAGCTTTCTCCGCCTGTTGAAGCGGTTACACTGCTTGATGAGTTTCTTACAGATCTTTCATGTTCAGAAATAGAAACATTCATCATCGCCGGCAATCACGACTCTCCTGAGCGTATCGCATTCGGTGCGAGCCTCATGAACAGAAGCGGCGTGCATTTCTCACCGATCTATAATGGTAAAGCTGAACGTTTTACAGTAAAGGACGCGTTCGGTGAGGCGGATATTTATCTGCTTCCATATCTCCGTGCAGCCGAAGTACGCCGCTTTTTCCAGGATGACGAGATACCGGACACTGCATCTGCTGTGCGCACGGCAATAAATGCAATGAATATCGACAGGAGCCGCAGAAATATTATAATCTCACATCAGTTCGTTGAAGGCGGTCAGACAAGTGATTCCGAGCGCGGTGCAGTCGGCGGTACAGATGGTGTTCCGGCTGAAGTTTACGGTGATTTCGATTATGCAGCACTCGGACATCTTCATAAGCCTCAGGCGATGAAAGGTGATAATATTCGTTACGGTGGTACCCCTCTTAAATATTCGGTATCAGAAGCAGATCAGAGAAAATGTCTTACAGTCTGCGAACTCGGAGAAAAAGGCACGCCGGTAAAGGTGACGCTGCACGATCTTGAACCACTCCGAGATATGCGTGTTGCAGAAGGCAGCTTTGAAGAGCTGATGTCTTCCGGTTCTGATGATTTCGTTGAGATACATCTTACTGATACGGAACGTATTCCTGATGCGCAGAAGCATCTGCACGGAAAATATCCTCATCTGATGAGTGTGAAGTACATCAACGAACTGGAGCGCGCACCGATCGTAATAAGCGAGGAAAGTGCAGAGCGTGCTGCTTCGCCGCTTGAACTCTTTGAGCTTTTCTTTGAAGAGGCAAACGGAAAGAAAATGACGGACGAGCAGTATGAATATATGCGTAAAATGACAGACAGCATCTGGAACTGAAGGAGGCAGAACCATGAGACCGATCAGACTTACTATGGAAGCATTCGGGCCGTATATAAAGAAGAGTGAGATAGATTTTAGAGAATTCGGAGACAGGGGTATTTATCTCATCAACGGAAACACTGGTGCCGGAAAAACGACCATCTTCGATGCGATAACCTTTGCACTTTACGGTGAACTCAGCGGTGATATCCGCGAGGGATCAATGATGCGCTCAAAGTATGCCGATCCTTCACAGGAGACTTTCGTTGAATTCGAATTTGAATGCAGGGGAAAGCTCTACAAAATAAAACGCTCACCTTCATATACCAGAGCAAAAAAGCGCGGAGACGGAATGACGGAAAGTGCGGCGTCTGTTCTGCTTACAATGCCGGACGAAAGCACATTTGAAAAGGGTGTAAATGAAAAGATCGAAAGTGAGATACTCATGCTCGACAGAGATCAGTTCTGCAAAACCATTATGATAGCACAGGGCGATTATCTTAAGCTCCTTCACGCAACATCGAAGGAACGTGAACCTCTTCTCAGGACGCTTTTCGGCACTGAAAAATACGACATTCTGCGTACCAGACTTAACGAAGAAAAGAAAAAACTTGGTGAAGATCGTGAGAATATAAAGAGGGACATTCTTTCAGTTTCTTCGTTTATAAAATATGAGGACGATCCTTCATTCGAAGATGAGGCAGAAATTCAGGCGAAAGCTGCTAACACCGGAATTCTGACGGAGATAACAGAAAAACTCATAGCTCTTGGTGAGAAGAAAAAAGTTCAGTTTGAAGAGGAACAAAAATCCCTTGCCGGAAAGTATGAAAAGGCTGTAAAAGACCTGAACCACGCAGAAGAGAATAATAAGAAGCTTAAAGAACTTGAAGAGATGATAAAAAAACTCGATGTGAAAATAAAAGAAAGAGAGCATGAAGCTGAAGGTCTGGCAGCTGAGAGCCAAAAATTCGCTGAAAACCGGAAAAAGCTTGAAGACGAAAAAGAGACTCTTAAAGATGCAGAGGCTGCTCTGGAACGCTGCAAGGCTGAAGAACAAAAGGCGCAGAAAGAACTCGAAGATGCGAAATCTCTTGCCGCAAGGGTAGCAGAACTTGCAAAAATCCGTAAAGATATTACAGAAAAGCACAAGGATCATGAAGGAAGAAAAGCAGAAAAAACTGCTCTTGAAGATAAGCGTGACAAACTTACGGCAGAGACTGAGCTGCTTCGTAAGCGTGCTGAAGAACTTAACGGTGAGGAAGCAAAATGTACTGCGCTGAAAGCTGAAAAGGAAACTGTTCAGTCGAAGACCAAAGATGTTAAAGACCTTATTAACGAATTCAAAAAGCTGGAGACTAATAAGAAAAATCTTGAAAAAGCCCGTGAGCAGTTCAAGGCGGCAGACAACGATTACGAGGATAAGAATAAAGAATATGAATCTCTGAACCGCGCTTTCCTTTGCGGACAGGCAGGTGTGCTTGCTGAACTTCTCACAGAAGGGGAGGAATGTCCGGTCTGCGGTTCGACACATCATCCGAAAAAAGCAGTTCGCGGAGTGGATGTTCCATCCGAACAGATACTCAATAATGCAAAATACGTTAAGGAGCAGGCAGAAAATAAGCGCCGTGAAGCAAGTGAAAATGCCGGAAGACTCGACGGTGAATATAAGAAAGCGTGTGAAAACCTTAATAAAAAAGCAGATGATCTTCTCGGATCGCATGATGATATCGAAGCGAATTCACAGAAGAAACTTGAAGAGCTTGGTGAAACAGAGCGCCGTATACTGAAAGAGATCGATGAAAAGAACAAACTGATAACCGAACGAAATGATAATCTCGGCAAGGCTAAGAAAAACGAAGAAGAATTCAAAAAAATTACCGCGAAGATAGCAGAATCTGAAGAACTTTGCAGTGACCTGCTTAAAAAAATCAGTGAAGCTGAAGGCCGCCGTACCGAAATGGAAGAAACACTCTCGAATGATTTTGAGAAACGATTCGGTGACCGCACGGTTGACGGAGCGGAAGAAAAGGCAACTGAAATCATTAAGAAGGCTGAAGATGAACTTAAAAAAGCAG
>JBGUVZ010000545.1:0-6099 GCA_045220685.1 Oscillospiraceae bacterium
TAGGAAGTACCTTAACAGCTGATCTTTCGATAGAAGCTGTGATGCCTGCTGGAAGTGAACGCGGAATGTTTTCGTAGAAACCGCCGCCTGTAATATGAGAGATAGACTTTACATTTACAGACTTAAGAAGTTCAAGGATAGGCTTTACGTATATCTTTGTAGGTGTAAGAAGAGTTTCACCGAGAGTCTTGCCGAGATCGCCGTAGTGACGAGCAAGGTTCTGTTCGCTTACAGTGAATACCTTTCTTACAAGTGAGAATCCGTTTGAGTGAACACCGCTTGAAGGAAGAGCGATCATAACGTCGCCAGCCTTCTGTGTTTCATTTCTGATGATCTTGTCCTTGTCAACAACACCAACTGTGAAACCAGCGAGGTCATATTCATCTTCAGGATAGAAACCTGGCATTTCTGCAGTTTCACCGCCGATAAGAGCAGCACCTGACTGTACGCATCCTTCAGCAACACCTGAAACGATGTTTGCTACCTTTTCAGGGTAGTTCTTGCCTACTGCAATGTAGTCAAGGAAGAAGAGTGGCTTTGCACCGCAGCAGATAACGTCGTTTACACACATAGCAACGCAGTCGATACCAACTGTGTCGTGCTTGTCCATAAGGAAAGCGATCTTGAGCTTTGTACCAACACCGTCTGTGCCTGAAACGAGTACCGGCTTGCTGATACCAGTAAGATCAAGTTCAAAAAGGCCGCCGAATCCGCCGATGCCTGAAAGAACTCCGCTTGTCATTGTCTTAGCAACGTGAGCCTTCATGAGCTCTACAGCTTTATAACCAGCTGTTACGTCAACGCCGGCTTCTTTATAGCTTTCTGAAAAACTTTTCATTTATTATCCTCCGTATGAGTTGTTTGTCCGCGTCATTCCTTGCCGTCCCAGCAGTAGCTGCAGAGGTTGCATGCCGGAAGACCGATTGCCTTTACAGTTCCTTCAAGTGACTGGAACTCAAGTGATGTAAGCTTAAGTCTCTTACAGATCTCGTTTCTGAGTCTCTTGCCGCGTTCAGTGTTTGTATCGCTGTATTCAGCAATGTACTTAACGCCTTCAGCACCTTCGAACTCATCTATGATTTTTCTTGCGATAAGATCAAGTTCTGAATTGCTTCTTGAGAAGTTGAGATATTTGCATCCGTACATGATCGGCGGACAAGCAGATCTCATGTGAACTTCCTTCGCACCGTTTGCGTAAAGGAATTCAACTGTTTCACGAAGCTGTGTACCTCTTACGATACTGTCATCAACGAAAAGAAGCTTCTTGCCGCTGATAAGTTCGTGTACCGGAATGAGCTTCATCTTAGCTACCTGATTTCTGATAGTCTGATTCTGAGGCATGAAGCTTCTCGGCCATGTAGGAGTGTACTTGATAAATGGTCTTGCAAACGGGATACCGCTTCTGTTAGCATAACCGATAGCATGTGGAACACCAGAATCCGGGATACCGCAGATGTAGTCAACATCAGGAAGCTTGCCGTTTGCCATATCCTGCTCGGCCATTATCTCACCGTTTCTTGTACGCATAACTTCTACGTTTACGCCTTCGTAAACAGCTGTAGGATAGCCGTAGTAGGTCCAGAGGAATGAACAGATCTTAAGATCATTTGTTCTTTCTGAAAGAATGTCGTAACCCTTTGAAGTAAGATTGATTATTTCGCCAGGTCCGAGTTCGTAGCATGTCTCATAACCTAGTTTCTGGTATGAGAATGATTCGAATGAAAGGCAGTATCCGTCATCACGCTTGCCGACGAGGATCGGGAGTCTTCCCTCTTTGTCTCTGGCAGCGATAATGCCGTCCTTTGTAAGTATCATAAGTGATACTGTACCATTTATTTTCTGCTGAACGTATTTAATACCTTCAGTAAATGTTGGCTTCTGAGCGATGAGAGCACCTACAAGGTCACTTGAGTTGATGCTTCCGCTGCTCATTGTTTCAAAGCTTGCGCATCCTGAATCGAGAAGTTCCTCTTCAAGTTCGCGTGCGTTGTTTATGATACCGATTGTACAGACAGCATATACACCAAGCTTAGAACGAACAAGGATTGGCTGAGGATCTGTGTCGCTGATGCAGCCGATACACATGTTTCCTTCCATTTCCTCGATGTCCTTTTCGAACTTTGTTCTGAAAGGAGAATTTTCAATGCTGTGAATAGCTCTCTGGAATCCTTTTGAAGCAGAATAAGCGGTCATACCGCCTCTTCTTGTTCCGAGGTGTGAATGATAGTCAGTTCCGAAGAACACATCTGTTATACAGTTGTGTTCTGAAGCAGCTCCAAAAAATCCGCCCATCTCTTATTCACCCATAAGTCTCTTCATGATTTCCTGGTAAGCTTCTTCAACGCCGCCCATATCTCTGCGGAAACGGTCCTTGTCGAGCTTTTCGTGAGTTGTGCTGTCCCAGAAACGGCATGTATCAGGTGAGATCTCGTCAGCGAGAATGATCTGATCGTGGAAACGGCCGAATTCGATCTTGAAGTCGATAAGATCGATGTTCATCTTCTTGAAGAAGTCCTTCATGAAGTCATTTACCATGAAAGCGTACTTTGTGATTGTTTCGATTTCTTCCTTTGTAGCGAGGCCAAGACCGAGTGCATAGTAGTCGTTGATGAATGGATCGCCGAGGTCATCGTTCTTGTAGCTGAATTCGAGTGTAGGCTGCTTGAGTGGTGTGCCTTCTTCGATGCCGAGCTTCTTTGAGAAGCTGCCTGCTGCTACGTTTCTTACGATTACTTCGAGAGGTACGATAGAAACCTTCTTAACGATTGTTTCACGGTCGTTGATTTCCTTAACGAGGTGTGTAGGAACGCCAGCCTTTTCGAGAAGACCGAACATGTAGTTTGTCATTCTGTTGTTGATAACGCCCTTACCAGCGATTGTACCCTTCTTTTCGCCGTTGAATGCTGTAGCATCATCCTTGTATGATACGATTACATAGTCAGGATCAGATGTTGCGAATACCTTCTTAGCCTTTCCTTCGTAAAGCTGTTCAGTTTTCTGTAAATTTTCCATAATAATAACTCCGTTTCCCGCTTTGTCAAGCGATAATATTGTATGATTTATTTTTATATGAAAATCAGATAAGTTCCTTGATAGTATTCTGGAGCTTCTGATCCTTTTCAGCGATTGTCTTTTTCATCTGTGCCTTCATGTCTGTGAGCTTGTCAGCAAGAGTGCTGTCTGAGAGAGCAAGAATCTGTACTGCAAGAAGTGCTGCGTTTGCTGCACCGTTGATAGCAACTGTCGCTACAGGAACACCCTTAGGCATCTGAACTGTTGCGAGAAGTGCATCCATACCGTCAAGGCGTGATGACTCCATAGGAATTCCGATGACCGGAAGAATAGTATAGGCTGCAAGAACACCTGCGAGATGAGCTGCCATACCAGCTGCAGCGATGATAACACCGAAACCGTTTGCTGCTGCATTCTTTGAAAACTCAGCTGCTTCCACAGGTGTACGGTGAGCTGACATTACATGGATCTCAAACTCAACACCGAAATTCTTAAGTTCCTTTGCCGCATCCTTAACTACAGGAAGATCACTGTCACTGCCCATAATTATAGCTACTTTCTTTGCCATGTCTGAAATAACCTCCTAAAACAAATATAACTGCGACATAGTCACAGTTATTAGAATACAATATATTTATAAAAATTTACACGTATGCTGTTACTTATAGAACATGAAGAAGAAAATGAAATTCTGCAATTCATAACAACACCTCATAAATTTGATTTTACAGTCGTCTATTAATATTATACAATATTCCATTTAAATTTTCAACACTTTTTTCAATAAAGAATTTATAAAAGTTAGTGTCAAATAAAGGTGTTTTTTATTCATTCCATACTATAAAAACAAACCCCGGAACCTTTGAACCGGGTTCCGGGGAAGTAAACATTAATAAGTTAATATTTTACCATTACTTCTTTTCTGCTGCAAGAGCCTTGTCTGATTTACGTACAAGGAAGAGTGAGAGGAGAAGAGCAACTATGTAAAGTGCTATTGTGAAGTAAAGAACATTCTGATATCCAACAGGATTGATCAAGATTGGCTTGCCTGAAGCATCAGTACCGTGTTCGATGAACTCGCCTGAGTGATTTACGATGTATGTAGCAACCTGGTTACCTGTAAGACCTGCAAATGCCCATGCAGAAAGTGTAATACCGTGGATAGCGGAAATTGATCCCATTCCGTAGTGGTCTGAAAGAAGTGTAGGAACGTTTGAGAAGCCGCCGCCGTATCCAGCGTTTACAATGAAGATGAGTGCAAGCACGAGGAAGATGAGAAGTCCGTTGCCTTCGCCGTTCTTGATACCCTGTGTAACCATTACAAGACCTGTAAAAGCGATTGAAAGGATGAAGATGAGCTTGTAGATAGTGTTTCTGTCCTTCATTGTATCTGCCCATGCAGAGAAACCAAGACGTCCGCCTGCATTAAATACTGCAGAGATTGTTGAGATAAGACCAGCATAAGCTACGAGGCCTACGCACTTAACGATCATCTTTTCCTGTGAGATAAGAGCAAGACCACAAGTAATGTTGATGTAGAACATTACCCAGATACCGATATAGTTTGTGATTGGCTTTGTCTTAAGAGTAGCCATGATTGATGGCTTTTCGCCCTTGCCTGTTGGTTCAACCCAGCCAGCTGGCTTAGCAAGGAGAAGATGTCCGACGAACATCATTACGAAATAAACACCTGCAAGGATGAAGAACATCTTGTAAATACCTGTTTCACCGAGTCCTTCGAGCATACCCTGCATGATTGGTGAAGCGATAGCCTTTGCAGCACCGAAACCGGCAACAGCAAGACCTGTTGCAAGACCTTTACGATCCTGGAACCAGAGCATAAGAGTCTTTACAGGTGAAAGATAACCTGTACCAAGGCCTATACCCATGATAAAGCCGTAGCAGATGTAAATGCCTACAAGAGCAAGCGGACTGCCCTTATGTAAACCGCCGTATCTGATGAAAAATCCTGTTCCAGCCATACCAACTGAGAAACAGATAGTAGCGATAAGAGATGATTTGTGGATATCCTTTTCAACAACGTTGCCAAGGAAAGCCGCAGACATTCCGAGGAAGAAGATAGCGAAGCTGAATGCCCATTCTACCGCACCCTTTGAATAGCCGATATACTCTGAAATTTCCTGTGAGAAGATCGACCAGCAGTAAACCGTACCGATACTGCAGTGCAGAAGCAGTGCGGGAATAGCAGCACGGATCCATTTGTTTGAACGCCAGCCACTATTATTTGTGGTTTGATTACCCATTGAGTAACACTCCTTTTTCAAATTTTGCAACAGGGTTTACGCCCGACGCATATATGATTTATTATACCAAAAATCGGTTTTTATAACAATAACAATTTGGTTACAAATTAGTTACATTTTAATTTTGGTATCATCATACTGCCAGTATATGTGGAGTAAACTCATATAAGAAGTGACCGGGTACAGTAATGATCTAAGTCTTATTTTTCCTGAGGGAACTTCATCCCCCACTGTTTTCTGCATTCGTCCATTATTTTCATTACTTCAATTGTTCCTTCATACGGAACCAGCGGACTTTCCTTTAGTCCTTTACGCAGACAGTTCTGAACTTCGCGTATCTCGTATTCATATCCGTTTATTTCAGGTTCACAGACGAACTTTTCAATTAGTTCTGATCTCTTTCCGTACAGAGCGATATCGCTTGCGCAGTGGAACCAGAGACCCATCGTTATAAATCCTTCTGTTCCTGATACCATCGCGTTATTGGAAAGCTGCAGACGGAAACCATTATCTGCTGAAACAAAGCGTCCGTCATTATACTTTAAAAGGATGGTGTTATTTACGTCTACCCCGTCACTGCTAATCTGTGCTTCACTTATGATCTCATCAGGATATCCGAAAATTGCATGTGCAAATGTAAGCGGATAAACACCAAGGTCTAAAAGCGCACCGCCGCCGCAGTCCGCACGGAAAAGTCTGTCGTTCTCGTCATATGGAATGTAGTTACTGAAATCGGCTTTTATGAAGCGTGGTGTACCGATTTTCCCTGCATTTATCCATTCAAGAACTTTAAGAAAAACCGGACGGCACTTCATCCACATAG